>CAZAUW010000110.1:0-4036 GCA_964488295.1 uncultured Candidatus Peribacteria bacterium | reverse complement strand
GGTCTACCGTATGACGCCCCCCACTTCTCTGTGGCCGACCCCCTCACGCGCTTCAAAGCGTCCGCCGCAGGATTTTTCCTGACATTGTCGATGGTGCCGGGCAGCGCCGAGGCATTCACGGATGTGGGCACCGGCGCACAGTACTCGACGGCGATCAACGCGCTCGCCTCGCAAGGGGTGATCAGCGGCTACGCCAATGGGACCTTCAAGCCTTCGCAGCACATCAATCGGGCAGAGTTCACGGCGATAGTCATGAAACAATTCGGGGGCGCATCTCCAGCAACCAGCAGCAACTGCTTCTCCGATGTGCACACTGAGTGGTTCGCACCGTGGATTTGCACCGCTAACGGGGATGATATCGTATCGGGGTATGGCGACGGGTCGTTCCATCCTGAGCGTGACATCACCTTTGTCGAAGGCGCCAAAATCCTGGCGCTAGCCTATCACCAGCAGACGAAAGACCAGGGCGGCGAATGGTATGAGCAGTACGCGCTGGCGCTCGAATCGGCCAAGGCGATTCCGCCGAGTGTGGCGGGGCTCAGTAAGCCCATCACGCGCGGCGAGATGGCCGAGATGATCTGGCGGTTGACGCAGAAAAGAACCGACCAGCCCACCAAAGGCTATTTGAATGTGAAATACCCCGACATGAAGATCAATACCGCATCCGACAAAGTCCAGTACGCTTCTTCCTGCCAGGACCTGCGCGATTACACGGCGGAGCAGCAGGTGCAGCGCGGGCCCATCATGTACAAAGGGATGGACATGGGCGGGGCGATGGCGGCGCCGGCGCCCATGGCCGCCGAATCAGGACGCAATACGGGCGCCCCGCAAAACCTGAGTTACTCGCAGACAAACCTGCAGGTGCAGGGCGTGGACGAATCGGACATCGTGAAGACCGACGGGACCAACGTCTACGAGGTGAACGGGCAGACGGTGCGCATTGTGCAGGCGGTGCCGGCGACAAGCATGAAACAAGTGAGCTCGATAGATTTGTCGAAAGACAACGTAACGCCCGATGAGCTCTTCGTGGCCGACGGCAAGCTGATCGTGCTCGGGAGCAAATACTTCCCCTCTACCTACCCGCCGTATCCCGTCCCCATGGGCGCCGCGGGCAAGATGGCCGCCATGCCGATGGTGATGCCCATCCGCACGAGCATGGAAGACGTGCGCATCTACGACGTGAGCAATGCCCCGGCTCCCAGGCTCCTTCGCGAACTGTCGTTTGACGGCTACAACGTGTCGGCCCGCAGGATCGCTCAAAAGCTCTACCTGGTGCTGAGCCAGCCGATGTTCCGCGTGTGGCCGCTCAAAGATACCGAGCTGGTGCCGCAAATGAAGGATTCGGCGACCAATACCATGAAGCCGATCGCGGATTGCGCCCGGGTTTCCATCCTCCCGCACATCCCCTCACCGGAGTATTTGTCTGTCGCGATGATCCCGCTCAATGACGCCAAGGGCGACGTGAAGACCTCGGTGATCCTCGGCGACGGGCAGAACGTGTACGCGTCGCTGCAGAACCTCTACGTGGCCGCAACACAGTGGCAGTACAGCTGGGATCCAAGGAACCCTTCATCCACCGAAAGAACAAATCTCTACCGCTTTAACTTCACGAATGACGGCGTGACTCTGGCCGCGCAGGGAAATGTCCCCGGCTCGATCCTCAACCAATTCTCGATGGATGAGAATGCTTCGACTTCGCTCAGCACAGGTGCTTCGACGCCACTCAACACAGGCGCTTCGACCTTCCGCATCGCCACCACGACCGGGCAGACATGGGATGCCTCCCATCCGGCGACCAACAACCTCTACGTGCTCAACATGGAGCTGCAAACGGTGGGCAAAGTGGAAGACGTGGCCAAGGGAGAGAGCATCTATGCCGTGCGGTTCATCGGCAACCGCGCCTACATGGTCACGTTCCAATCCATCGATCCCCTCTTCGTGATCGATGTAAGCGATCCCCGCGCGCCCAAGGTGCTGGGGCAGTTGAGCATTCCCGGCTACAGCAACTACCTGGAACCGTACGATGACACGCACCTGATCGGCTTCGGGAAGGACGTGGACGCGTCCATTGATAAAGACAAGGTGCACACGCCCGGTGCGGTGTACTACACCGCCATCCAGGGGATGAAGATTGCGCTCTTCTATGTGAGCGATGTGGCGAATCCCAAGCAGCTCTTCACCACCTCGATTGGCGACCGCGGGACGGATAGCCCCGTGTTGACCAATCACAAAGCCCTGCTCTTCGAGAAAGACCGCGGACTCCTGAGTTTCCCGGTGACGGTCACCAAGCTGCCCAAGACCGCGAGCGGCGCCGACCAGAGCATGGTGAACCCCTCCACGGTGTTCCAGGGAGCGTACGTCTACAATGTCTCGCTCGATACGGGCTTCACGCTCAAGGGGACCGTAACCCACTACGATGACCCGGCCGTGTTCACGAAGTCGGGGAGCTACTGGTACGGCGGGGGCCGCGACATCCAGCGCACCGTCCGCATCAACGACTCGCTCGTTACGGTCAGCAGCGCCTCGGTGCGCAGTAACGCCCTGAGTGACCTGCACAGTGAAGGGAAAGTTGAGCTGCCGAATGCGGATCAGAGTCCGGCGGTCAGGCCGATGTACTGAGAAAAATGGCTGAATGGTTACATGGTTGCGCAAGCGTGTCCGATGCTGGCAACCATTTAGCCATTTCACCATTCAACCATTCTCGACAGTTTGAATTGAAGCATATCGCGCCTCTCTTTATGATAACGCCATGCCCGCAACCATCCTCAACGGCAAAGAAGTGGCCGACAAGATCCTGGAATCGCTCAAGCCGATGGTGCCGACCCTTCGCCCCAAGCTCTGCATCGTGCAGATCGGCAACGATCCGGCGAGTGACAGCTACATCAAGCAGAAACTGCGCAGCTGCGATGCCATCGGGATGCCCTACGACCACATCCACCTGCCCGAAAGGACCGGATTCCAGGAGGTGATGACCGTCATCCACAACCTGAACACCAACGAAACGGTCTCGGGCTTCATCGTCCAGCTGCCTCTGCCCGAGCCGCTGATGCAGGAACTGCCGCAGATCCTGCGGGCGATCGACCCCAAGAAGGACATTGACGGCTTCGGGGCCTATAACCTCGGCAAGATGTTCCTCTCCACCGATTTTGAGCATCTGCCGCCCGCCACGCCCGCCGGCATCATCGAGATGCTCAACTACTACAAGATTCCCGTCGAGGGCAGGCACGCGGTGATCGTCGGTCGCAGCAACATCGTGGGGAAACCCATGGCGGTCATGCTCTTGAACCGCGGCGCCACCGTCACCGTCTGCCACAGCAAGACCCCCAACCTCGCCTCCTTCACGCTCCAGGCCGATATCCTCGTGAGCGCCGTGGGCAAGCCGAAATTGATCACCAAGGACATGGTCAAGCCGGGCGCGGTGGTGATTGATGTTGGCACCAACAGGGTGGACGGGAAGATGACGGGCGACACCGACTTTGAGGCACTCAAGGAAATCGCGTCTGCGATCACCCCCGTGCCGGGCGGCGTGGGGCCGCTCACGGTGGCGTCGCTCATCCGCAATTGCGTGCGGGCCCGCGAACGCCAGAGGGCGGAGCACCTCAGTGGCTCTTCGGCTCGAGACTAACTAAGAGAGTGGCGAATATGTCAACGACCTTCTTGCCCAAATCCGTAATCTCAGTACAATTCACCCATGGGGAATCCCTGCACCCTGTTTTCGGCCTTCCCGATTGCGGAAAGGCCGTGTTTGCGCGTTTGTGGCACATTGTCACCAGGGGCCGCGCCCACGTATGGGCGCTCAGCTGGTGCGAATAATTCACGTGAAGGGTGTGCATACTTTGATCATAGTCCGCGCCTGGGGAAAGGCGCTCTGTGTGTGCAATATATTTCAATTCCTCATTCCCAATTCCTTATACCTAATTCCTAACCCATGTGTGGCATTCTCGCCGTCTCCGGCTACCGCGACGCGATCCAAGACCTGTATGACGGGTTGATCGTCCTGCAGCCCCGGGGGCAGGACGCAGCGGGCCTCGTCCCC
>CAZAUW010000109.1:0-4066 GCA_964488295.1 uncultured Candidatus Peribacteria bacterium | reverse complement strand
CCGGCACGGGGGCGGTGCCGGGGAAAACCGGCGCATTGCCCGCCCACGTGCTCATCGAGGTCCCATTCTTCGTGCAGGCGCCGCTGGGCAACTGGGACCAAGTACACGAAGAGGCGTGCGAGGAGGCATCGCTCATCATGGCGCACCACTACCTGCAAGGCACGCCGTTGACCCCGCAGCAGGCGGAAGATGAAATCCAGGCGATGGTGCGCTGGGAGAACCGGCAATTCAACTACAACGCCGACGTCACCATCGCCCAGCTCAAGCGGATCGCCGGGGATTACGAGCACAACGCGGCGCAGGTGTTCTACAATTTCACGGTTGACGACATGAAGCGCCTCCTGAGTAACGGCTACCCCATCATCGTGCCGCTGGCGGGGCGCGATCTGGGCAACCCCTACTACAGCGGGCTGGGGCCCTGGTACCACATGCTCGTCGTCACGGGTTATGATGGCGACGAGTTTATCACCAACGACGTCGGCACGCGCCGCGGCCACGATTACCGGTATCCGACTTCCCTCCTCTATAGCGCCATCCACGACTGGACGGGCGCGAAGGAGGATATCCGTCACGGGCGCAAAGCGATGATGGTCCTGGAGAGGTGACGGTGGTTGACGGATACCGAAAAGTTCGCAATGGAAATACTTGGGGCAGACACTGATTTTTTCTTATCAAGAAGGGAAAAACGCCAATCCACCTCCTGAAAACTCCATCTGGCTTTGCATTCAATGCCAAGAAGCCTACCATCACCTCCTTTTCTTTCCCCTTCCCATTATGACCGTCGAAAAGAGCGGCAACGCAGAACGGGGTAATGCGGGTGGGCGCAAGCGGACGTTCCTCGACGTTCCGGGCAGTGAGCGGCCGCAGATACTCCAGGGCGTTACACACGATACCGTGCGGGATCTTCTCGGTCGTCTGAAGCAAAGAAAAGCGACTGAGCAGGATGAGAATCTGATCATCGCCATCGTGACCTATTCGGAAAATAAGAATTTGGAGGCTGGTAAGTTACTCCCTGAAGCGGCAAAGGTTATTCAAGAACGAAGAGCGGCGCAGACGGAAACGACGAGAGAGGAACCTCACAAATCTCCAGCAGCTGTGAGACAAATATCAATGTGGAAGAAGATTGCCGCGATGTGGGAAAGATTTACCGGCTTTCTGTTGCCTCATAAAGGAAAAAGCCCTCAGCCTGCGGCAGCACCGAAAGTTGTGCCACCCGCGCGGAGGGCGGAAATTGTCAGGCTCTTCAACATGGGAGAAAACTATTTGGCCGGTTGCGAAGCCGCCATTGATCTTGCGACGAACAACCTGGAAAATCGCATCAAAAGCTGCGAACAAGCGATCAGACTTCTCGGCCAGCAACTGGCGTATTGCCAAGAAATGGGCAGTGAATGGCAGGCAAAGAAAGATGCAGTGTCGGCGAGGTTTGCAACCATCCAGCAAAAAAAGAAGTAGTCCACTGATACGCTGAAGAAACAGCAGGGGAAAAAGAAGAAATGAAGAATGAGGAAGATGACGGCAGTGGCTGGCACGTATTGGCTGGCAGGGTGAGCGGCTCTATACTCGCCGCATGACTCGCACGCGTCCTCCGGCGTCATCGCTTATCGCAAAAAACCCCACGATGGTCCCGCTCTCGGCCCAGCGCATTATGCAGAGTGAAACGAAAGTGGATGCCGTGTGGGTCGGGCCGGAGGATGCGAAAAAATTACCGAAGGACGACCTGGAGGCATATGAGCTGGCGCACACGATCATGAAATACCTGTGCATCGAGGCTCCGCTCAAGCACAAATCGGGCCATCCCGGCGGGCCGCTCTCGTCTTTCACCTTCGCGTATGCGCTCCTGCGCCGCAGGAACCCTCACACCGACGCGGCCTTGAGGATGAGCGCAGGGCACCTGTCGCTCCTCGCCTACGGTTTGCAGTATTTGGGCGGGCGCGGCGCGCACGATAAGCGGCTGGAATCTCCCGAAGCGATCATCAGGTATTTCCGCGCCATCGACGGCCTGCCCGGCCACGCCGAGGCCGGCATCGGAGACATTCCCTTCGGTTGCGGACCCCTGGGCAAAGGGTTGAGCAATGCCCTCGGCCACGCGCTCGGGTGGCAGATGCAGGGCAAAACCGGCATCACCGACGTGCTGATGGGAGACGGCGACAGCCAGGAGGGGCAGATCATGGAGGCGGCGCGGCTGGCGTCCAAATTGAAGGCGGACCGTCTGGTGCTCCACGGCGACATCAACGACATCCAATTGAGCGACATCCCCTCGCATGTAGCCGCCTGCGACGTGGCGGCGATCTTCCATGCCATGGGATGGGCGGTGATCGAGGTGCAGAACGGCAACGACCCCGGCCAAGTGGAAGCCGCGCTCGATTATGCCGACTCGATTGCGGGCAAAGGCCGGCCGGTTTTCCTCTGCTACTACACCACGAAGGGTAATGGGGTGGGGACAATGGAGAAGGCCCCCAACAAGGTGTCGGCCGATTTCCACGGCGCGCCGATGAAAGAAGATGCCGACAGGGCAGAGCTTGCGAAGCTGCCGCCGCTGAATGATGTAGTGAAGAAATATGAGAAGTACCGCAAGAAATTTGAAGATGACTACAAGGGCGCGAAAGGCTTCGACTCCGCGCTCGCGCCGCTCAAGAAACCGAAGCGGACGGTGACGGACAAAGACGGCGCGGCGCGCAAAGACTTCGGCGCGGTGCATATCAAAAACCTTATGGCCGTCGATCCGCGCATCTATGTCCTTCATGGTGATTTGGCGGGATCAGGAGGATTTGATGTTGTCCAGAAGTCATTTCCAGAGAGGGTCATCAACTGCGGCGCTGCCGAGGCGAACATGTACATGATGGCGGCGGGGATGCGCCAGGCGGGGATGATCCCGGTGACCTACACCTTCGCGGCGTTCGGTACCAACGAAGCCCGGGCGAATGCCCGGTTGATCGACATCAACGCCGGGCACGTCGCCTGTTCCGTGCTTCACGACTGCACGCATGCGGGGCTGAGCGTGGGCGAGGACGGCGAGACGCACCAGGAGCGCAATTATTTGAATATCCCCTTCGACCACACGCAGGTATGGATGCCGGCCGACAGCAACCAGGCGGGCGCGGCGGCGGAGCGCGGGCTGGAGCTGGTAGTAGAAGGCAGGCAGAGCATGTACGTCTTCTCGCCGCGCAGCAACCACACCCAGCTCAAGACGCCCGAGGGCGACATCATCTATGGGGAGGACTACGCTTTCGACGGAAAGATCGATATCGTGCGCGGCGCGGGAGACTTAACCGATGAGGTGACGATCCTCGCCACGGGCCTGGCAGTGCACGATGCGGTTGCCGCTGCCGACAAGCTGTGGAGTGAACAGAAAATCCGCGTGCGCGTGCTCAACGTGGCCTGCATCCGCCCACTCGACGCCGCCGCGGTGATTCAGGCGGCCATCGAGACAATGCACTTGATCGTCGCGGAAGACCACGACAGCGAAGGCGGGTTGGCGACGCAAGTGGCCGACGTGATCGCCGATTTCCAGCTGCTCTGTTCGCTGCGTCGGCTCGGGGTGAACCACTACTTCCCCTCGGGTCCCAGTGATGACTTGAAGTTCCTTGCGGGACTGGACGTGGACAGCATCGCCGATGCGGCGATGGATGAGCGCACAAAAGAAGTGGCGGGCGGCGAGGACGTATTCGTCACCGCCATGTACGCGCTGCTGCAGAACGCCAACCAAAGCCGCTTCCGCGATTCGGTGCATCCGTACATCGAGCGCCTGTTTTCCGATTGGTCGTTGCCCCAGGAATAGTCCCTCGCCCTTCTCGGCACCCTTCTGGGCAAGCAATGAATCGTTGACCTCCAACGCGACCGGCAAATTCTGCGGCACTGGCAGACTGAGCGCGCGCAGCCATTCGCCCCAGCCGGGCCTTAGCCGGTATGGGTCGGTATAGTGGATGAGCGGGTGCGACATCATTTCCGCGATTGAGCTGAACGGACCATGATGCTCGAGAAACGTCGGGCTGCAGAGCGGAACGATGAGCTCCGGCCAGAGTCGCGTGCTGTTGCAGCCCGGCCAGTGACCGTCGCCGAGGCGGAT
>CAZAUW010000108.1:410-4104 GCA_964488295.1 uncultured Candidatus Peribacteria bacterium | reverse complement strand
ACCGAAGCCGGTGTGGCTCGATTCGATGGCGTGAAATTCACGGTTTTCGACAAATCCAATACGCCGGGGATCACCGAAAACTTTGCCTTTCGCATGGTCGGCACTCCTGATGGAAGCCTCTGGATCGGCACGCGTGGTGGCGGCGTCACGCAGTATAAGAACGGCGCGTTTCGTAACTACTCAAAATCGGACGGACTTCCGGACGAACACATCTACTCCATGGCTGCCGCCCGCGACGGCGGCATTTGGGTGGGCACCCGGTCCGGTGGAATCGCGCATTTTCGTGACGGCCGCTTCAACGCATTCCCGGACGGTCAGAAACTCGCAAATCCCTATGTAGTCGCGCTCTATGAAAGCAGTGATGGCTCCTTGTGGGCCGGCCTCTACGAAACAACCGTCATTCGCATCAAGGACGGAAAGATTGAGTCGGATACCAAAGATTTCAAGCGCGTGATCGCGGGAAAACAATCAGTACTCAAATAGTGTTTCTATGAGGTTCTGCATTTCCATCACGGGCGAAGATACAAGATACAAGATACAAGAAACAAGACGTTTGTATCTTGCATCTTGCATCTTGGATCTTCGTCATCCAGAGAATTCAATTGCCCCCATCCACCTTTGACATGCGTATAAGTGACACCTTCCACATGGCCATCCGGGGCATTACGAGCAACAAATCGAGGTCGCTCCTCACGATGCTCGGCATCATCATCGGGGTCGGCTCGGTGGTGCTCATGACGTCCATCGGCGCGAGCGTCAAAGGCCTCATCCTGGGGCAAGTCTCCAGCCTCGGCGCCCAGAGCATGGTGGTCTTCCCCTCGGCCATCGAGGGCGGAGGGTTGGGACAGAGGGCGGGCTTCGACAGCCTGACCTTCGACGACATGCGTGCGCTCCAGCAACTCACCACGATCCGCACGGTCGCCCCCGTCATCATCGTCCCGGGCGCGGTGAGTTACGGCAGCAACACGTCCAAGGCCCAGGTGTTCGGCACCACCGTGGATTTCTACAAGAACCAGTCGATCACCGTGGGCGAAGGCCGGCCACTCGACTCGCTCGACGATACCGGCGCGCGCAATGTGGCGCTCATCGGGCCGGATGCGGCCAAGGACCTCTTCACCCAGGGCGAAGACCCCGTGGGCAAGCGCATCAAGATCGGCAACGACACCTTTGTGATCATCGGGCTGCTCAATTCGCTGGGGACGCAGTTCTTCCAGAACGCCGACCAGCGCATCTACGTGCCCTTCAACACGGCCAAGGCCATCACCGGGCAGAAGTACGTGAATTACTTCACGCTCTCGGCGAACCCCGATGCGCAGCTTGCCCAGGCGGACATCGAATCGCTCCTGCGGCAGCGCCATAAAATCATCAACCCCGACAAAGACCCCAAGAAGGACGATTTCGTCGTCCGCACCGCCCAGCAGGCCACCGATATCCTGGGTTCCGTCTCGCTCGCGCTCACGCTCTTCATCACGGCGATCGCCAGCATCTCGCTGCTCGTGGGCGGCATCGGCATCATGAACATCATGCTCGTATCGGTCACCGAGCGCACGCGCGAGATTGGACTGCGCAAGGCGGTGGGCGCCCGCCAGCGCGACATCCTCATCCAATTCCTCATCGAGGCCGTGATGCTCACGGTGATCGGCGGCGCCATCGGGGTAGTCGGGGGCATCGTGCTCGCTGTCCTCATTGCCTTCGTCGTCTCGCACGTGCTCTCCACCTACGCGTTCGCGCTCTCATTCGGTTCCATCCTCGTCGCCGTCGCCGTCGCGGCCGCCACGGGCTTGGTGTTTGGCATCTACCCCGCCAGAAGGGCAGCGGCGCTCAACCCGATCGAGGCGCTGCGCTACGAATGATGCGGTTAACTTTCGATGTGTGTGAGCGGGTCTTCGAAGAACCCGTCTCCGACCCGACCATCCACTTCCTCCTGCGCCATTCGTCTCAGTTTTTCGCGAACCCAGCCGCTCTGTTCGGTCAAAAGAGGGCTTATGTCCAACGAAGGCGAGGAATTTTGTTGCCCGGTAACGCCCTCGATTTTTGCATGGCCTTCAAGTGTTTTCATACGAGAGAGAAAGGAAAGAATAGAATATCTGCAGGATGAACGATGGCTGATGCGGATGCTTGTCAGACGGATGTTCATCCCGATCCTTTCGCAGATTTTGTTTTCGAATTGGGCAAAATACAGTCAGTCCGAAACCGCCTTGCCGCGCGTGAGCAGGTACACCCCCGCCGCGATCGGCACGAATCCCGCGATCTGCCATGCGGTCGCTCTTTCATGGAGCAACAGGAACGCGAAGAGGAAGGTGAAGAGCGGGGTGATGCTCGCAAGCGAGATCGCCTTGGTGATGGGAATGCGCGCGATCCCTTCCAGCCAGAGGATTTTGGAAAGCCCGAGCAACAGGAATCCGTTGATGACAAGCGCAGTCAAAGATGATGCGAGTGTGTGCGCCGACGGTATCGGCTCCAGTGCCAATGCGAGCGCAAGGAGTACGACGCTGCTGATGCTTGAGCGTGCGAACATGATGAAGGCGGCGGTTACGTTGGTGTTTGCCCGCTTGGCGAAGATATTGCCTATGGGCGCAAAGGCCGCAGCGATGAGGATGAGGAGATCTCCGCTATGCCACCCGGAAGCCTTGGGCAGCAAGATGAGCAACGCCCCGCCGGCCATCAATATGGCGCCGATGATCCGCCGGGCGTCGGCTGTTTCTTTCTTCCACACAAACGTGAGGATCACAAACGAGAAGAACACTTCCATGAGGGCCATGATGGACGCGTTGTCGGCGGTGGTGTGGCGGATGCCGGTGTAGAGGAAGACGTAATACAGGATGCCGATGAAGAACGGGGAAAGCAGGGTGTCACCCCACGCCTCGCCAAGGAACATCTCGCGCCACCGCCCCTGCACCCTGATGACGAGCGCGAAGAAGGCGCACGAAAGGATCGTCCCCCATGCGGCCGAGAAGAGGGGGCCGAGTTGCGAGAACGTGAGGATCGTCACCACGGGGAACAGGCTCCACAGCAGCGCCTCGGCGACGATGCACAGTTCGCCGATGCGCGTGTTGCTCAGCGGCATGGGTGAAGTGTAGCAGCGCCCCCCACCCTTCGCTCTGCTCAGGGCGTGCCTCTTGATTCACGATCGCCCCGCCCATGTCTCTTGATCGTTTCTCGCCTGCTCCAAGAGGGCATGGTACCCCCTCACCGTGTTGAGCGGAGCCACTCCGGCCGGCGCGCCGATGCGCAGGTGCCGTACGCGGATGTCGATTCGGCTGCAATGTGCTTTCAGTACTTGCTCGATGCTTGCCGTCGTGGTGATCGAACCGAAGAGAAGCCACTTGCCGTCCTGCTCGAAAAAATCGCGATCTTCTCCCGCGCTATGGGTCAAGAGTTGTTCGCCGTCCGCGCCTCCCGCCAACTGCAGGAATCGACGGAAAATGTTTTTGGCGTCTTCTTTTGATTTCTCCGGGCCGATGATGAAGTCGTACTGTGTGGGCGGATGGACGATTGCATTGTCCGCCTCGGCTGGCATCTCGAGGATTTCTTCAGCGGTTTTGAATTCTCCACCGGAGTAAAAGAGAGCTCTCTGGTATCCGGGGTGCTTCGTCTGTCTCCATACGTCGAACGAAATCTCTTCCGAACTATCTCCTTTCTTGCGCCATTCGTCCAGCGGCATCACCGCGCCGGTGGGGTTGCCTGGCGAGCA
>CAZAUW010000108.1:0-400 GCA_964488295.1 uncultured Candidatus Peribacteria bacterium | reverse complement strand
AAGGCTTCGGAATCATGTGAATGATAAAAGTCGAGCCTTCCTTCCGCGGCGAATGCGTCGCGACCATTCACGATTCGAATGGTCTCTGGCGTCGCTGAGGCGTACAGGGCAGCGACCGGCCCGACCCAACGCGAGGAGGCATCCATCGTCTTGATACGCTGCATCTCGAGGATGTGCGTGTCGTAGGGCTTGCCGATTCTTCTGCTCTCTTCGTGGTCATATGTGCAGAACGGCGGCACACGCTGATGCGCGAGAACTGTACCGTGGTCGAGAGTGACATCCATGCCGTGCTCCAGGTTTCCGTACATCACGTTCAGCGCATGCATCGTGAAGCCGGTTGCCCTTCTGTTTCCGTCGATGATCGCGCGGAGTTCGGGATTTGCACCGACGAGTTCTGGCT
>CAZAUW010000107.1:0-4107 GCA_964488295.1 uncultured Candidatus Peribacteria bacterium | reverse complement strand
CAGCAGCACCAAAGGCACCATGGAACAGGCCGAGCAGCAAGTGACAGACGCGCAGCAGAAGCAGAAGGCAGAAGTGATCTTGCAAAAGGAGCGTGAGCGCAAGGCCCTGATGGACAAGCGCGCGGCGGAGGAGAAGATGAAGAATGTATCGTAGTCGTGGGTCATTATTCCTCGGATCACCCTTCGAGGCTTCCCGATCTGCCGTCACTCTTTTGACGCGCGAATTGCGACGTTCCCTCCGCAACGCACCTCAGGGTGACAATGTTCGGGCTTATCACTCGCACTATTGTTCTTTCGATAGGCACAAACTCAACATCAGCGGGATGACAAGCAGAGCCGCCGGCGTGAGCAGTTGCCGGTCAAACGATTCGCCGTTGAGCAGGTATTCCACATTGGGCGTGAAGGTGTAGATGAAGATGACGATGAAAAAACAGACGAGGCCGGGCAGGAAGAGCGGGAAGGTATGGAACGGGAATCTCCGCCGCAGCCCCCACACCAGCGCCGCGATGGCGGCGATCCGTAGTGGCCAGAAGACGCCGAAGGATCCCCCCCACAGGAGCACGGAGACGATGGCGCCCAGTGACCCTGCCTGGTACCCCAGGTGCGTATCGGATGAGCCGTGAGGCGTGAAGCCATAGTGATGCGCGAGCAGGAAGAGCGGCCAGGGGATGGAAATGATGGCGGCGAAGAGGAGTGGCAGGAGCATTTCTCTCCACCGCCCCCACAGCGACACGCACACGAGCAGAACCCACGGCAGCAGGACGAAGAAAAGCCCTTCGGCTTTGGTCCACACTGCCGCACTTGCCATGAGGGCCGAGAGGACGAGGAGCCACTTCGACCGCGTGCGCTCTGCCAGCGCAAATGCCACGAGCGCTGCGACGCCGAATTCCGCCAGCAGATGGTCGGCGTAGCCTTCGCCTAGGTGTATGGCAAAGAGGGGAATGCCGACGATGAGGGTGAGCGTGAGGAGTGAAAGAAAACTGCCGATGAGTTTGTGAAGCAGCAAAAACGCGCTTGTGAGAAGACTCATGGATACCAGGAAAACCATTCCCGTGGCCATACTGTCATTCCAGGAGGATTGCCCGAGGTTGCCCATCAGGTGCAGCGCGTGGAGCAGCACGGGATAGAAAGGCTTGCGGATGGCTTCGTGAGGGGCGCTATTATCAAAAATGATCCGATGCTCCAGAAACGACATCTTCGACCGCATGATCCAGTTGGTAAGGCTGTCGTACTGGAAGGTCGGGAGCAGCGCCGCGTGCGCGAATGCGTAGAGGAATGCGCACCCGAGGATGAGCATGCAGAGGACCGTGAGTATCCTCTTCCATTTTTTGCCGATTTTCAGGTCGTTGGGTATCGCAGTCAGTGCCGTGGGGCTCAGCAAAAAACGCTTTGCGGCCAAGAGCAGCACGATCACGAGCACATGCGCGGCGACGAGCCGGATCGTGAACAGGGGAATGCCGAGGACCGTGAAGAGGAAGAAGACGAGGACGTTGACGAGGGATGCGAGCGGGAGTGAGAGTGAGAGGGCCAGCATCCGGTCGCTACGCGCGATCACAAGCGAGGCAAGGCACCAGCCTTCCACAAAGAGCAGCAGGAGTGAGCCGATGAAGAGCGCGGCGGATGTCATCGGGAGGCGTAGAGGATGGAACCGTCGGGGAAGGATTGCAGGCGCGTGAGCCCGGCAACCATCAGACCGTCACAGCGCACGCTTTCTGCGTGCGCTCCCTCGTCCCGCGTTGCCTGCCCTTGTGCCATTGGCGGTTGGAATACAATCACGTACTCCGATTCGTTTGCGTTCTCCGCTAGTTGCGTCACCGGTATCGGGTAGAGCAGATACGTCATCAATGCCGGCACGAAACTTGTGCCCTGCGTGCACAGGAGCACAGTCGATTTTTCCTTTGATGGATGCGCGTTGCCGTCTTTTGTGATCGCATCGGCGATTGCATACGCCGAGCCGGCTTGCGCGTACGTTTCGTGGCCGTACCATTCCTGCAAATGTCCGGTTGTGATCCACAGAAGATCGGACGAGAAGCGCGCGCCGTAGAGGAGGAAAGTCACAAGCAATGCCGTGAGGACCGGCATCAGGCGCGCCCCACGGCGCTTCCAGATCACAATGATTCCGATACAGACAGCGCAGGCGATGAGCGAGAGGATCGTCAGCGGCAAGCCAAAAATCTGGTATCCCTTCAACCGGTGGTACGACGACGGCTGGTAGGGTTCTGGGGTGAAGAACTGCCTGAGCGCGATGGCCGGCACGCGCCAGAGGGGGGTTGGGATGAGCGACACGGTTTGGATGCTTGTGCCCTGCGCATCGTGCACCAGGAAAAATACCTGATAGTTGTTTGTAAAGAGCGACCAGGCAGGAGATGCGCTCACATCGAGCGAGGCGTCTGCGTCGTTCCCCGCCGGAAGCGTTGCCGCGAGCGCGGTCGTGATATCGAGCGGTGCTTTGGCATCGCCGAAAAAGACGAACGCTTCCACGGGCGTATCACTCCTGTAGCGCACGTCAATCCGGTCGCCGCCGCCGGCAAGCTGGACCTCTGCATGCGAAGGCGAGGCCGAAATCCGCTGAAGCAAATCGTTGCGTGCATTGGCGAGGCTGACGGGGATGTCCGCAGCCGCGCAGAGCAGCGGAATTGCCCAAGCGAGCGCGACGATGGTCACCTGCATGCGCAACTTCATTTCCCTCAGTGTAGCGCATTGGAAGTTGGCGCAGAGAGCGTTTCCCATGACTCAGAGCCGGGCTATTTCGATGCATGGCAACAATCCACCCGGCGAGCTGGTCTGTATCCACCAGGAATCCCCATTCTGCACTGTTAAATGAAAAAGTTATAATCAATTCATGGAGCAACCCATAACTCTCTCAAAAGCACCATCATATCCTTGGTATACTATCTTCTTTGTTAATTTAAAAACTCAACTTGTTGTCAGACTTCTCGTTGAGATTTTGGATCAATCACACGCAGCAGATTTCTGATTAAATTCCAACCTTGATCATTAACTTTTTTACCGGAATATCGAGAAGGGGAAGAATCAAGAAATAGAAAACAGCAACAAGAAAAAAATGGAATATTCCACCAATCCAATATCCTAGAATAAGACAAAGTATCGTCGCAAAAATTGTAAAAAACATAAGCAGAGTCCTAGAAACTTCTCCTCGCCATAACATAGGTCTATGGATGACTGATCGATTCTCCTGTACGAGAAAATATGCTGTGACAATTCGTGCAACAATGGCCGTAAGATAAGGAATCAGGATCATCATTTGTTGATACAAAGCTGATAAGCAATTAAATAAGGGCTTCTATTAACATCTGTTCCACTTCGATAGCAACTTGGGCCTATTAACACCTCGAGCTAGTGGCTGGGGAGGAGGGATTCGAACCCCCGAATGCTTGCTCCAGAGGCAAGTGCCTTACCACTTGGCGACTCCCCAACGGCGCAGGAGACGATACAGAGGTTTTTGGCCGCGGACAATTCAAAAGAATCGCTTGAGAAAATCCTACCTGCGAATTGGTACCTCTTGCTTGAAAACACTTTTGGAATGACACTGTCATGCTCTTCGTATGTACACTATGAGCCTGAATATCATCACTGACGATAGGCGATTTGCTCTCACTACCGAGAGCAAGATCCCGCCCGTGATGCAACTTCATGAATGCGACAAGATGGATGTCATGCTCGACGTGGTGGATACGACTGTCAAGAATGACGAGATCATTACCACCCTACGCGGCGGAATTGCCGCCAGAATGATATGGCTTTTCCGCATCTACCAGAGCCGAGTGTTCTTTCCAGGGGATTTCAATTGTTTCAACGCAGTTCATGTCGTGCTTGGGAAATCAAGGGAGGTGACGTGGGAGACACTCATGCCCGAACAAGGAGAAAAATTGTACGTCGAGGATGCACTGCGGTTCATGCACACGCCGTTCGTTTTCCAGATCTGCGGAAAGTCCCCAACCTTGGATCGGCGGTGGATCCATGAGGTTCAACATGCCGGCCTCGTGCTGGGAAAAGATTGCCATGGCGAACCGGTCGTGTTCGAGAAAGATACCCATCGATCCTTGCGCATCATTCCATGGAACCGCGTATGGCCTACATATTTTT
>CAZAUW010000106.1:3713-4108 GCA_964488295.1 uncultured Candidatus Peribacteria bacterium | reverse complement strand
TGTTGATCACCTCGCCCGCGGCTTTGGGCGCATCGATGAGTTTCTCGAGGATCCGGATGTCGTCGTGCACGAAGCTGAAGCAGCGCTTCTGCGTGCCGTCGCCGTAGATGATCGGCTGGCGCTTCTGGAGCATCAGGTTGATCATGATGCTCGCCACGTTGCGGTAGGGATCGTCGTACTTCTGCCGGGGTCCGATGATGTTGTGGGGCACGGCGATCACGTACTCCATCCCATGCACCTCGGCCAGGTTTTTGAGCAGCATCTCGCCCGCGAACTTCGCGATCCCGTAGGGGTCCTGGGGCTTGCAGGTCATGTCCTCGGTGAACGGCCCGATGCCTTCGCGGAAGCTCTTGCATCGATCGGCTATCGCAATTGCTACGAGTTGCCGGCGGACC
>CAZAUW010000106.1:2858-3703 GCA_964488295.1 uncultured Candidatus Peribacteria bacterium | reverse complement strand
TGGTTGGGCGCGAACACACTCAGCCCTTCGTACGCAGTGGCAGCGCAGTGATAGACGGTATCCACCCCCTGCATGATTTTCTTCATCGAGTTCAAATACTTGCAGTCGTACTGGTAGAACTCCACCCCGTCGGAGACGTTATCGAGGTACCCCCCCAGCAGGTTGTCGCAGCCCACCACCTCATAGCCCATCTGCAGGCACCGGTCGGCCAGATGGCTCCCGAGGAAGCCCGCCACGCCCGTGATGAAGATTTTTTTGGACATGAGCCGACTCAGTATAGCTGTTTGAGGAGGTGATGCAGTGAAGAAATGGTTGAATGGTTCAATGGCTGAATGGTCAGATGGCTGAATTGCTGAGCCATTTGGCGATCGGCTGTACGATTGTCAGAGGCTGAAACTTCGCCATCGCGAGCCGGTGGCCGTTCTCCGCCAGGCGGTGACGGAGGATCGGGTCGTTTTTCAGCCTCAGGATGGCGTTTGCCAGCACATGGGGGTTGCCGGGCTCCGTGAGGAGCGCCGTGTCGCCGTCTTTGAGAATGCGCTCGCTTGCCGGCGTGCGTGCCGTGATGAGCGGCTTGCCGCACTGGAGGACCTCGTAGGCCTTGTTGGGAATCACGCGCGACGCCTTGCCGGTTACGCCGAAGATCCCCAGGCACACGTCCGACGCCGCGATCTTGTACGCGATCATCTCCATGGTCATCGGCGGCAGGAAGGCGACGCTGCGGGCGTCCATCCACTCGGCCAGCACCATCATCTCTTTGGACGTCTGCCCCTTGCCGATCAGGTCCACCCGGATCTCCTCGCCGCGGTTTTCCAGGATTCTCGCTGCCCGGATTATCACGTTAA
>CAZAUW010000106.1:0-2848 GCA_964488295.1 uncultured Candidatus Peribacteria bacterium | reverse complement strand
AACGTGCCGTGGAAGGTGACCGTGAACGGCTGGCCGGGCGGGCGGAGATCGGGGAGCGGGCGGAAGATATCGGTGCGGCAGCCGATGGGGAGCACGAGGATTTTTCGCGGGTGGGTGCGGAAGGTCCGCACGAAGTACTGCTTGTGCTCTTCGGTATCGAGCAACACCACCGTCGCCATCCGGCAGCAGAGCCAGTCGGCCAGCCACAGCGCCCATGCCCACGGATGGAAAGGGGAGAGGCGCCGGCGGTCATGCACCTCGGTATCGTAGAGCGAGAGGAACGCGTCGAAGACCACGGGGATTTTTCTCCGCCGCGCGATCTTCCACGCCAGCGGCAGCACGTAGTGCCCCAAAAAAGGTACCAAGATGACATCCGCCGCATTCTTGTACGCATTCCATTTTTTTGTCAGATCGCGCCACTTGGCGACGAGGCCCTCCTCCTCCGTGTTGCAGAACACCACGTTGTATCCTGCAGCTTCCAGACCCTTGCGGATCACCCAAAACCTCCCCCCATGCGGGTCGAAATGGCCGAAGGCGAGGATGGTCTTGTTGGACATTGGGGGACATTGTACTGCTTTCCAAGCTGATCGCAGATTCGTTTTTCGTTTGCTGGTTTTTAGTTTTTGGTTCAGCGGTATTGCCATGGTTGAGCATTGCTTCCATCACGAAAAACCAATAAACCAAAAACCAATAAACCGCTATCATGATTTTGTGCGCATCGCATACGTCGCCCACACACGCTTTCCCACCGAGAAGGCGCACGGCTACCAGATCGCCCAGGTGTGCCACGCGCTCGTCACGCTTGGCCACGAGGTGACGCTCCTGGTGCCCACGGTATTCAGCGGCATCCAAGGCCCCGCGCATGCATACTACGGCCTTCCGCCCTCATTCGCCGTCGTCACGCTCAAGAGCTTCGACGCGCTTTCCTCGCGCTTCATTCCCGGGTTTCTCGCCTTTACCATCAGCATGCACCACTACGGCAAGGTGCTTCGATACTACCTTGCACACCATCCCTTCGACCTGCTCTACCTACGGTCGCCGGCACTCCTCGCCCCGCTGCTGTCTACAGGCGCCCCCGTCATCCTGGAGCTCCACACGCTCCCGCGCCGCACGCGCGCATTCGTGGACGCCTGCAACCGCTGCGCGCGTGTGGTCTGCCTCACCTCGTTGATGCGTAGCGAGCTCGTGGCGTGGGGAGTGAGGAGAGAGAACACGATAGCCGAAGGCGATGCGGTGGATCTGTCGCGATTTTCATCCTTGCCGTCCGTTGATTCCGCGAAAGCGCATTGGGCGCTGCCTGGGGGCAAACCCGTCGCGGGGTACGTGGGGTCGCTTGTTACGCAGAACACGATCAAGAAGGGTATCGGTGAATTCCTCCAGGCTCTTGCGCTCCTCAAACAGCGCTCCGTGCCGGTCTTCGGCTGGATCGTCGGCGGCCCGCCGTCCTGGCAGGCCGAGTACGAGCGCCGGGCGCGGGCGCTGGGTTTGCACGGGGACGACATCCGCTTCGATGCTCACAAGGGCGCCGCCTCCGTCCCCTCCATGCTCCACGCATGCGACCTGTGCGTCTATCCCGCGCCGGCCTCGCGCCATCCGTACTTCGTGCGCGACACCTCGCCCCTCAAGCTGTTCGAATACCTTGCTGCCGGCAAACCGATTGTCTGCGCGGATCTCCCGCCGATCCGCGATGTGGTGGATGAGAGTATCGTCACCTTCTGCAAGCCGGGTGATGCGAAGTCTCTCGTCGATGCGATTGTCGATGTCCTCTCCCATTCTGAGAGAGTTCTCAAAAAAGCGGAGAAAGGCAGGAATGTCGTGCAGGAGCATTCATGGGAGAAAAGGATGGAGAGGATCTTGCGTATGTAACCCTTTGTGCCATCATTCCCCCTCATGGGCGATGTGGAATCATTGCCGGCCTTGGCGCATACCGATGTCGCCCCCGAAAGCTTTTCCCAACTCCATGCGGGTCAGGAATACATCGATCTTGACATGTTGTATTCCGTGCTGGAAAGACAAGTGCCGCACAATAATTGGTGGCAGAAAATCATCGCCTTCTTCTTCTGGGATTCAGCCCCCGGCCAGGTGCAGAACATCTGGAATGGCATCGGGAATGCCCGCGGCAGGCTCAGGCGGGTGCTGGAAGATATTGCAAGAGCCAACGAGAAGGCAGAATCGGGAAACGGCCTTCCTTCGTCAGCTGCGCGTATACTCGATGAGTTGAAAGCGCTCAGGCAGCAATATGACCGCCTGGTGCTGTACCTGCGCAGATTACCCAAGTGAGAAATCTGCTACACTCCGGCCATGTCCGAGCTTCTGAAAGTCCAGAAGGACGGCACGGTCTACGCGCTCTTCGTATGCGGCACGCTGGATGTTGACGCGGTGAAGTTCCTCACGGAGCCCACAGACGAGATCCAGGTGGGCGTGATGAAGCGCCCCCGGGGCTACGAGGTGAAGCCCCACGCCCATCCGCCGCTCGACCGCCGCATCCACAGCACCGGCGAGTTCCTCTACATCCAGGAGGGTAAGGTGCGGGTGCGGGTGTTCGATGAAGACTGGCAAGTGCTCCGGGTGCAGGAGCTTGCGGCCGGCGATTTCCTGCTCTTTTTGGCCGGGGGGCATTCGGTGGAGGTGATCGAGGATTGCCGCATGATCGAGGTGAAACAGGGGCCGTACCTTGGGGACGACAAGTCGAAAGTGTTCCGATGAGGCGGGAAGCTTGTAGCTTGTAGCTTGTAGCTTGTAGGATGAGCTTGGCTGGTTGCTCACGCCAGCTACAGGCTACCAGCTCTCAGCTATGAACGTCCCCGTCAACGAACCGGTCATTACGCCCGAGGCCAGGAACTACGTG
>CAZAUW010000105.1:2327-4119 GCA_964488295.1 uncultured Candidatus Peribacteria bacterium | reverse complement strand
TTTGGTTGTTTGGTTTTTGTGACGGGTTGTTTTATTTTTAGTTTTCGTTTCCCATTCGTTATTCTTTTCCCCCTGCATCCCGAAACCACCACTTACGACAAGCTCGATGCCATCCTCTTCCATCTGCAGAGGATGGACCGCCGCGACAAACTACGCACCATCGGCGGCTTCATCCGCAGCCTCATCACGATCCTTCCCATCCTGCTGCTCCTGTGGGCGACATGGTACTTCAGCCGGCATTCGGAGGAGATCCTGTCGAAGATCGCCAGCATCACCGCCCAGCAGGCAGCCAAGTATTCGCAGCAGCAATCGGCCGATTTCCTCCAGAAAATGAAGGATATGATGCCGCAGAGATGAGGAAAACGACGAGTTCGAGGAGTTCGAAGAAAACGAGGATCGTCGATTTCCTCGTTTTCCTCGATTTCTTCGATTTCCTCAAATCACTTGGCCAACTTCACCACATCTCCCGCCGTCATGCTGCCTGTCACTGTGTAGCTGGGCATACGCAGCAGCTGGTCGCGGCTGAAGCTGTTGTCCGGCGTGGAGGTGATGCCCATCAGGTAGCCCGCTTCCAGGGCTTTCTGCATCACGCGGTCATTCACGCCGTCCTGGGGGTAGTGGACGGCCGAGACCGCGGCGTGCGTCATCTGCTCCAGGAGTGCCCGGCTCTGCTCAAGCTCCAGAGTCACCTGGGAATTGGTGAGTGCGCGCAAATCGTCGCCCAAGTGCCCTTCGGACTGGATGTCGAAGTTGTCGGCTACGAGCGTTGCAAACTGCTTCTGGGTGATGCCGCTGATCCCCACGTAGCGCGTCTGGAGGAAAAGGGTGGCAGGGATGCTATTGCCGTAGAGCGTATCGCTCACGCGCTTGATGTTGGCGGGGGTGAGGCCGGTGACGGCGATGACGGCGCTGCCGGGCGGGAGGCGGATATCGCGCTGCTGCTGGGCCAGGAGGAGATCGTGGAAACTGCGCAGGGTGATGAGCTTCACGCCTGCCTGCTTGAGCGCGGCGGCATGGGCGGCCAGCTGGTCGAGCGTGCCGTCCTGGCTTGCATCGTAGAGGAAGACAGGCAGGTGGTAGGTATCCTGCCGCACGATGAAGACAGGCGAGAAGGGCGCCAGGTACTGCATCGACACGTAGCCGTCCCCGCCCTGGAACGTAACGTGCGCCCAACCGTTTTGGATGTCGAGCGGCTTCACGAATTCCTGGCTCAGAATCTTGCCGATCTTTGGCGAACCGTTCTGGGGTGATTGGCGGACATTCACGAAGGCGAAATTGACGTAGTAGACGTTGGCGTACCTCTTCTGCTCGTCTTTCAGCCTGTCTTCGGTCACCGCCTTGCCGATGTAGCGGGTGGAGAGATACCCCGTCTTGCCCACGGGCATGGTCACTTTCGCCCACGCCGCGTTCACGAAGCCCGCCACATCAACCGCGTCGCCCTGGTTCAACCTGCCGATGGAGCCCGCACCCGTACCCGGCTGGCTGCGCACGTTCACGAAGGTGTTGGTGACATGGTAGGTGCCGCTCACGGCCGCCGGAGAGCGGATCGAGTCGTAGAGCTTGAGCAAGGCGGGATCAACCGCCACGGCCGTGGCCACCCCGCCGTCACACCGTAACGCAGCCGCCGGCCTTCACCTTGCGGGTGGTCGATGCCGGGAAGCGGGCGAGCTTGTCGGCGGGACGCACCGGGCGGCGGACGAGCTCGCCGCCGCAGTTGGGGCAGCGGCCGTTGAGCACGGTGTCGGCGCAGCTGCGGCAGAATGTGCATTCGAACGAGCAGATCACCGCATCC
>CAZAUW010000105.1:0-2317 GCA_964488295.1 uncultured Candidatus Peribacteria bacterium | reverse complement strand
CACCACAGCCATGTCCGACGCAGAGGTGGTATCCAACCGCGGAACTGGACTGCTGGAAGTTCCCGATCCCGACCGCTGCGTCAGGTCGGTCCCCGGGGATGTTTGGTCCTGCGCAATCTGCTGGAAGCGGGCAACATCCTGCTGCGTGAAGGTATCGTCCTGCATCTGCTGTGCGTCTGTCGGACCGCGCGCCCCGCTGCATCCGGCCAGCAGGATGCCGAACATCGCAATCAACATGAAGGCGACGAGCGGGCCCGCGAGGATGGCCTTGGAACGGCGCTGTCGGCGCGCGGAGGGGCGGTAGCGGTTCATACGGAGAGGAGGAAAATGCTTACATCCGCTCGGGGACGCGGAGGGTGAGAAGCTCGGCTCCCACGCGCAGCACGTGGGAGGTGAGGTCGGTGAGGGAGAGCCTGAGCGCGCGCGCGTCGCCTTCCGCCTTCAGGATCGGCTCGCTGTTGTAGAAGGCATTGAACGCCTGGCTCAGCTGGTAGAGGAAATTGGCGAGCTTATGGGGCATGCGGCTCTCGCGCGCTTCGGTGAGCACGGAGGGGAAGAGCAGCAGCGTATGGATGAGCGCCCGCTCAGCATCGGTGAGTGCTTCGACGGACAGAGAAACTTCATTGTTCCCGTGGCCTTCCGTTCCCTCTTTGCCTTTCCGGATCACTGACCGCGCCCGCGCATGCGTGTACTGCAAATACGGCGCGCTGTTGCCCTCGAAACTCAGCATCTTGTCCCAGTCAAAGACCAAGTCGAGTTTCCGGTTCTGGCTGAGCATGCCGTACACCAGTGCTCCCACGCCCATGATTTCCGAAAGCATGTCGACGTTGTCGGTCTGGATGCTCTCGCCGTGCTCGCGGATCACGTCATTCGCACGCTCCACCGCCTCGTCGAGCACGTGCTCCAGCTTGAGGACGTTGCCCTTGCGCGTGCTCATTGACTTGTCGGCGAAACGCATCCTGCCGAAGAGCACATTCTCAAACGCGGGCAATTCCCACCCGAGCAGTCCGCACGTCTGCACGAGTTGCTCGAAATGAAGCTTCTGGGCGATGTCTGTCAGGATCAAAATCGCCTGCGGGTGGTAGGTATCGATGCGATAGCGCATCTGCGCCAAATCGCGCGTGGAGTAGAGTGTCGCCCCGTCTCCTTTCAAAATAAGGTAGGGGGGCAGATTCGTCTCCTGCGGGAACTCCGCGATGAGAGCGCCTTCCTTGCCCTGCGTGAACACCCCTTTCTTCTTTCCCTCCTCGATCACCGGTTGCATTTTGTCCTCATAGAAACTCTCCCCAAGGTCAGTGTCGAAACTCACGTGCAGACGGTGATAAATTTCCTCGAGCGATGTCTTCGTGACGCTCACTACGTCTTTCCAGAAGTTCCGCAGGTTTTTGTCGCCCTGCTCCAGTTTGCGGAATGCCTCGCGCCCCGCATCTTCCAACGACTGATCTTTCTCGGTCTCCTGGTGGAATCTCACGTAGAGATCGAGCAATTCTTCGAGGGTGTACTCGGAGACCTTCTTGCCTTTCCCCCATTGTTCGTAGGCGACGGCCAGTTTGCCGAATTGCGTCCCCCAGTCGCCGATGTAATTCCAGCTCACCACGTGGTATCCGGCATGGCGGTAGAGGTTGACGATCGCCTGGCCGAGCATGGTACCGATGATGTGATGCACCCCCAGAGGTTTGGCAATATTCGGCTGGGAATATTCCACAATCACCGGCGGCTCTTTTCTCTTCACCGCCGGCGTCAGCGCTTCGCGCGTCGCGTTCAATTCGCGTAGCAGCGCATCAGGCGTCAGCCACACGTTCACGTACCCTGCGCCGGCCACTTCCACCTTGGCGATGCCCTGTTTGTTTTTGAGTTCGCCCGCCAACACCGAGGCGATGTCGCGGGGTTGTTTCTTGAGCCCTTTGGCAATCTGCAATGCTATGTTCGTGGTCGCGTCGCCATGCTTGAGTTCAGCGGGCGGATGCCAATGCACATTCGCCTGCGCGACACCAAATTTGTTCGAGAGTATGGAAGTTGCCTCCGCTGTAAGTTGCGAAAACATGCGAAGAAAATATTCTCACGCGAACAAAATTTCTGCTCGGGAGAATAGGCAAAAGATAGCACCCAAATTCAAGCTGACTATCCGAAACAATAAATTGATCTTGCACACAGAATGTCCTCATTGTTTGAACACAAATTGTGTGCACAATTGTGCACCTCCCTTTGCGTCACTCGTCGCTCGACTTTTCACTGTCATTTGATGGTCAATTCCTCAGGTAGTCAGCGACGAGAAACGAGTGACCACAGAGATCAATGTTTCCATATCCTTAAGCCA
>CAZAUW010000104.1:0-4155 GCA_964488295.1 uncultured Candidatus Peribacteria bacterium | reverse complement strand
GGTGGGTGTGTGGGGGTGTAGGTTCTTTGCCTCGACAAGCTCCAGGATGGCCGACTCCTGCTCGGGGTAAAGCTCCAGCCGCCGTCCTGCAACGTATTCGAGAAACCGCCCGAGCAGGATGTCATTGCCGGGTTTCTCCTCGCGTGGGACCAAATCGTAAAGCGTCGCTGCCACTGGATGCCCAGTCTATGGGTGCAGAGCGACGATGAAAAGACCGATACACGACCTGGCGCGATCTTATTTGGCCCGATTAACTCGTCTTCTGACGGCGCGTCTTCTGCGGCTTCTGTTTCGCCATCGGGGCGTCCCCAACGGTATCAACCTTGGATTCGCGGTGACGTTGCCAGTGAATGGCGAAGCGGGACAATTCTTCAATGGTTTTGAGATTCAACTTCTTTTTGATGTTCTCACGATGAGAAGCGACGGTTTTCGCGCTAAGGTGAAGCTGGTCGGCGATCTCATGCGTGGCATAGCCATCGCCAATCAACTGGAACACCTGCAACTCCCGATCGCTCAACTGCTGGGCAACCGTCGTAATCTCACCTTCAGGCAGGTTGCCGCCGAGGCGGTTCACGATAGCATCTTTGACCTTTTCGCTCAGATAAACCTGCCCGCTCAACACTTGACGAATCGCCCGGAGCAAAACGTCCGCTTCCTCCTGCTTCATCACGTAACCCTTGGCACCCGCGTGCAGACTGCGTTCAGCGTACAGAGCTTCATCATGCATCGACAGCACCAAAGCTGGTAGTTTTGGAAAACGCACTTTAATGTCTTTAATCAACTCAATTCCGCTGGTGTCGCCCAAGGCGATGTCCACGACTGCGATGTTAGGTTGCAATTTCTCAATCGCATCCAGTGCGGTGTGCGCATCGCGCGCCTGGCCGCAAACCATCAAATCCGATTCACCATTGATTTTTTGCGCCAGCCCCTCGCAAAGAATTGGATGATCGTCGACCAGCAGAACCCGCTGTTTGTCGTCGGCCGCTTCTGACTGTTTACCGCGCGTGCGTTTCACCAAGCCCTCCCCTCCCGCTGCGACAAGATGCAATTCATGATCGTTCCACCCCGATCACGCGGCGCAAATTGAAGTTGCGCGCCAATGGCCCGCGCGCGATAGCTCATGTTCTCAAAACCCATGCCGTCACTGCCGGTCGAAAATCTGGAAATTCCGCGCCCATTGTCTTTGACAGTGAGTACGATTCCCTCAGGTGCGCGGCTTAACGACGTGACAATCTCGGACGCTTTGCCGTGGGTGATGGCATTGTGGATGGCCTCTTGCGCGATGCGATAAAGATGGACCGCAGTCTCGTGATCACGAACGAGGACGCGATGCTGGCACTCAAATCGGCAGGTAATTGAAAACATTGACCGGATGGACGCCGACAACTCAGTCAACGCCGCAATCAATCCCACGCTCCCCACCTTGACCGGATTCAGCCCACGCGCTATCTGGCGAGCCTGGACACTCGTCTCCCGCGATAGCTCGGCGATGCGCGCGGCAATGGTGGTTTCGGGAACTGATTTTTTGCGAGCCGGGTTTGCAAATCGCTCGCCATGTAAGCGATGCCCGTGAGCCGCTGACACAGGCCATCGTGCAAGTCCTGACCGATACGTTGCTGCTCTCGTTCACTGACCTCCAGCAACTGGCGCTCTGCTCGCCGGCGCCCCATCACCTGCCCAATCTGGCTGCAAATGTCGCGGAGCCAGCGCAACAGATATTTGTCCGGGGGCAATACCTGCCGGCTGAACATGGCAATGACACCGAGCACTTCGTGATTCAACCGAACTGGAAAAGCAAACACTGTGCGCAGACCATGTCGTGCAACCGTTGCGCGCTGATAACCGGGCCGCTTTGTCACGTCGGTCACCCACAGCGGTTTGTTGCGCGCCCAGACAGTACCGGCGATGCCTTCACCGCGCTCAAAGAACGCGTGCCGCGCGATGCCCCTTTCGATCTGGCCCGGCGCTCCAGGCTGCCAGATTTGCGCGCAATGCAAGAGATTCTCCGACGTGTCCACCCGCCATAGCTCACCCCAGTCGCAACCGAGAGTTTCACAAAGCGCCTGAAAGATTTTTGGACTGGCTTCCGCCACTGTTGAAGACTCGGCCAGCGCACGGGTGACGGCGTGTTGCGCGTGGGCAAGGGTCTCATGCACAGATTCAAATCCTTTGGCAGGTTTGTCCCTGGCCGGCAGAGGGAAAAAAGACAGTCGCGATTTCCCCTCAGCACCATCGGCCCGCAACGTTTCACCATCACTTCGGTGTATCCCCCCGCTCATGGTCATCGCCACTTACCCAGAACTTCCGTTGTCGTCAATGGATTTGCAACACCGTATTAAGTTGCTCGCTGGTTGCGATCCAAGTCGCTGAAGTAAACTATCCCCACGAGCTCCTGTTGCCGGTTCACGACCGGTAATAGAAATAGATGGTAGTGTCGCATGACGGCGGCAGCCTGGTGCAGGTCCTGGTCCTCCACGAGATAAACAACCCGGCGGGTCATCACTTCACGCACGGTGCTGGTTTGCGGATCAAGGCCCTGCGCAGCGGCACGCATGGTGAGATCACGAACCGCGATCAAACCCACGAGTTTTGGGCCGTCGCAGACCGGCAGTCGCGTGACATTCAATACCCTCATGCGCCATGCCGCCTCCCCCAACGGAGTGTCCGCCTCGACCGCAGCCACTGGACTATGCATGACATCATGCACTTGCGGGTGTAATCGCCTGTCGGCCCGCTGCTTTTCAATGGTGCGCATACTTCATATAGCAAGTTCGTTGGTCACAATAGGTTGACGGCAAATGTCTGTAACGGCTGCGAGGTCCGGATGTTTTTCGCTCTGCAACCAATCGTTGGTGGTCAGAAGCCGAACTGGCGGCTTCCTCACCGGGATGAGGTGCAGGTGCGAAGTGAACCAGCGCACCGGAATGCGTAGTGTATTGGCTGTTCGAATCCGATTCATCATGGTGCTCCTTTTAGGGCTGTCATTGTCCTCTGCGATGATTTTTCAGTTTATGGTGTTTTAGCACCGTGCGGGCGGCCACCTCCTTGGCGCGTTTACCGTACCGACCAGATTCTTGCGCACTTTCCAATATGTACTCATACATCCGTTGCTCCTTCTGCCCCACGCCTCGCACATGTTTTTTCCTTCGCATATCGGTCGCCTCTTCTTGGATGAATCTTAAATGCGGCGCCCTGAGTTTCAATTGGCGCCATGGCTGATTGCTGCCTCGGACGAAGGCTGAGGTCGGGTCGGACAAACGCTCAGGACACAATCAGCCTTGGCACCGATTGTGTGCTGCCAAACAGCAGCTTAAATTGTCGACGATGAAAAGAAGAGAAGGGGAAAATTGAATGAAGGCACTGCACTTAATTATGATGACAGGAATCCTGCCCATGGCTGTCTTGGCCGGTGGCTGCGCGTTCATGAACATGGATATGTTCGAACGGGGGCACGCGTCAGGATTGAGTCAGGCCACGTGTGTTCGAGTGGGTGTAATCATTAATACACAGACGGGCATTGGTACTACGCAGGGCATGTACACGGTCCCGGCTGCGGCCACGTGTTGCGCGGAGGCATTTGGGTGACGGTCATTAGCTAGCCAACAGAAATAGAATTAAGAGGGAAAACAAAAAATCGAACTAAAGGGAATCCTATGCTGTGGACGATTGCAATGATACTAATAATCCTGTGGTTGCTAGGGTTGGTTAGCGGCTACACGATTGGTTCATTCATTCACATCCTGCTGGTGGTCGCGATTATCATGATACTGGTCAGGATCATTCAAGGGAGGAAGCCGCTGTAAACACAGTTGGCGGACGAAGAAACCGCTGACCTGCAATGAACGAGCCTCATGAAAACAAAAACATTGATTGGAATTGTGCTCGTTGCTTTGGGAATTGTTGCTATTGCGTACCAAGGCATCAGCATCAAGACCCCGGAGAAGGCAATTGATCTGGGTCCAGTCCAAGTGACCCACGACAAAACGAGAACGCTACCGCTGCCACCAATTGTAGGAGCAGTGTTGTTGGTCGGCGGAATCATACTTCTGGTTGGAGGAAACAAAAGGAGTTGATGGAGGAAACAATGGAAATGGCAGTCGTTTTGCAGATGTCCCTGTTTTCATCGTCACTTTGAGTCATCTTTCTGGTGGTCTT
>CAZAUW010000103.1:0-4221 GCA_964488295.1 uncultured Candidatus Peribacteria bacterium | reverse complement strand
AATTATCTCCAGCCCGGGGCGGCCCCCATGCAGGTGAAATTCATCAACTCGCAATTTTTCGATATAGGCGCGTACCTGGTAATTTACGGCGACAAGGTCGCCCTCTTCGATTGTACCGACATGCGCGCCGTCATCATCAAAGACCGCTCCATGAGTGACGCCTTCCGCCCGTTCTTTCACTTCGTGTGGGAGCGGGCTGGAAAAGAGCTTGCGAATTATGACGAGTAAGACTCAATACACCTCCTTCACATAACAATCGCCACAGTACACGGTCTCGGGCCGGTTGGGAGCATAAGTCGTCTCCATTCCCTTCCCGCACTTCATGCACTCCCGCTTCCATAGCTTGCGGGGATTTTGAAGCGTCAGGCGCTCATCGTAGCGGCAATCGGGGCACAGGCGCGGGATGGGGATGATATTCTGGCGGTAGAATGCAAGTTCTTGCGGGATAATGCGGAAGTTTTTGGCGCATTGCCGGCAGCTGAAAATCTCTTTGGTGATGGAATCACCGGCATCCATAATCTTCTCAGGAAATTTCGTCGTCTGAGGTTTGTAATCGCGCGCATCTTTCTCGCGCCACAGGAAACCCTTCTTCGCCGCTTCTTCTTTGGTGAGGGGAAAATACTCGTTGGCGAGGGTTTCGTTGTAGCCGAAGGGTGAAAGTGAAGACGGGAAATACTGCCCCCATGAACCAGTCGCTTCGCTCCGGTTCATGGCGGCGCCATCGTTCTTCATGTGTTCAATAATCCGGGGCACCAGGTCTTCGTACTCCTCTTTTGAGTATTGCTTGTTGAAAATGCAGTAATGTTTGCGCGTAAGACCGGAGCAGCCAAAACAATCGCTAGAGCTGTAGCAGTAGTCGCAGTAGAGCATCCGCTGGCAATTGAAGATGAAGAGGCAGTAGGCAGAGCCATATACCTCTACTGTCCCGAGCGTCTCGTAGCAGAGCTCCGGCTTGAGGTACATATTGGAACAATCGTAGTTATCCTTCACGTTCACACCCACGCACACGTAGCGGCAGTCCTGGCTATCGGTCATGTCGTAGCAATCCAGACAATTGCGGGAGTTCTCGGTGTGATCGCCCGTGCAGTTCTCGCAGTTCACGATATTGGCATACTTGCGGATCATTTTGCCCATCTGCTCGGCCAAAAGTTTCTTCATCTGCTCCGTGCGTTCGTACGATCCGCAGAAGGATCGCAACCGGTCTTCATATTCCGCCTTGCTGAGTGGCTGATTGAGGAAGTGGTACTCTTTACGATCGAGATTGGTGCACAGGCAGCAGTTCTTGCACGATTTCAGGCTGGAAGAGAAGAGGCAATCCTGGCAATTCTGGCTGAAGGATACCCACTGGCATCCGTAGGAATTGTAGACGCTCAAGCACTCGTAGCAAAGCTGGCTGTCATACAGGTAGCTGCAATCAACGGAGTGTTTGCATTTCTGGAAAAGCTTCCCGTAGTAGCAGTCCTCGCAGTATTCGGACGAGTTAATGAGGTAGCAGTTTTTGCAGAAGCCGGTGCCCGTCGAGTAATCGGAGTTCTCGTTACTCAGGCTGATGAGGCTCATGCGCGGCACATCGTGTTGGAGCGCGCCGAATTGTTGGAAGAACGGCCGTTGGAAATCATATGGACGCCCGTACTCCAGAGGATCCCACTTGTCGCTCTTCCATTCCTCTTGACCGTAAATTTTATAGGGGTTTTTTCCCTGAAGCGGTTCTTGCGCGATGATCGAGATGACCTCCTTTCCGGAAAATGCCGACTTCACCTTGTACATGAATCGTTCGTTGCGATGTGCCGTGCGCCGCTGCGAGCGGCAATCGGGTCAGAACACGGGAAAGGGCGGATGGATGGTGGTCGGCCCGAAGGTGAATGTCATCTTCTGCAAAAACGCCTCTTCATCAGGGAAGATGGTGAATGGTGCCTGGCATTGTTGGCAAGTTTTTTGCACCGTGGTATTGTAACCTATCACCCTGAGTCCTTCCATTGGTCAGGATAAACTCCGGCGAAGGGTCAATAAACCTCCTTCAAATAGCATTCTTCGCAATAGACTTTTTCTGGACGATCGGGGGCATACGACGTGTACATCGGCTTTGCGCACTTCATGCATGTTCTTGACCAAAGTTTGCGCGGGTTTCGCAGCGCCATCCTGTCCTTATGTCGCTCATCGGGATGGCGGCGGGGAACGGGCAGGCGGTGACGCCTGTAAAAATCCAACTCCTGCCTGATGATCTTAAAGGGCCGGCGCGTCACCTCGCATTCCACCGCCCATTGGAGGATATCGTCGGGGACCTGTTCGATGCAATCCGGCAGCGTGGAGGCCGGAATGGTCTTGGCGACTTCCAAGGGCGGGTGCGTGTACTCAGACCAACGGAACCCACGCTCCAGTGCCTGCTCTTTGCTCTGCGGAAACATCTCCTGTGCGGCCGTCTGGTTGTAGCCAAACGGCGAGAGTGACGGCGGGAAGGTCTCTCCCCACTCACCCGTTTTCATCATGTGTTCAATCAATTTTGCGCTGATGCGCTCGTATTCTTCCTTCGTATACTGCTTGTTCAAAACGCAGTACTTCGCCTTCTTCAACCCGATGCACCCAAACAAGTCACTCGAACCGTTGACGCAGAGAACGCAGTAGAATGCGTTACTCAGGCCATTGGCGGTATTGTAGACGAATCCGGTCTGCGTGGCATTCACGCCGCCCAGGAACTCGTACACCCGCTCGCAGTAGCCGCAGCCATAGGCATCCTGCGAATGACGGAGTGTGCACGGCGCATAGATGACCCTCGCGGTCTCTTCTCCGTCGATCACGTCGAAACAATCCACAGCATGTTTGCATCGGTATAGCTGGTCGCCCCTGCACCCCTCGCACTGCACCTGCTTGGAGCAAACTTTGGGTACACTCAGGGAGACTTGCCGCGATGCGCGCTTGCTCTCTTCAATGAAACGCGGCGTGAAGAGAGCTCCTGCGACCTTCTCCTTCCATTCCTGCGGGGAAACTTTCTTGTTGTAGATGTAATATTCCTGGTGGCGCAAGCCATGGCAGCCGAAACAATGGTTGCATCCCACCAAGTCGGAGCAAAAATAGCAATCGCTGCAGTTCTCAAGCGACAGGCTGAAGAAGCACTGGAAGAGTTTGACGCCATTCACGCACTCGTAGCAGAGTTCCGAGGAATGCAGGAACGAAGCGTCCATCACGTCCGAGCAAAATTCCGCAACGTAGGAATACATGACGTTCCTGTCGAAATCGCTGCACGCGTTCATGTAGCTGTCTTTCATCCCGGAGCTGCAATTGTTGTAGAGCGCGTTCTCGGCATTGATGTTCCAGAGCGCAATCATGGGAACTTCCTTCCAGAGTTCTCCAAACTGCTCAAAGAACGGGCGGGAGAAATCAACGTCTCTTCCCATATCCGTGCCGTTCCAGCGGTCCGACCACCATTCCTCCTGGCTGAAGACTTTCACCGGCATATCCGGGGAATAGATGGATACGACCGTCTGGCCGTTATCATCGGCTTTGCGGTGGTAGAAATTGCGCTCGTTGCGGAAGGCCAAGCGTCGTTGCAGGCGACACCGGGGGCACAAACCGGGAGGGGGCAAGGGATACTTTTTACCCACAATGAACGGCGACATCTTGTCGTAAAAAGCCAGGTCATCGTCGGTCACATCGTAGTGTGCCTGGCACTTCTTGCACGTCTTCTGCATGAAGTCAGTATACAACCTCCTGTTAACCGGGGGTTTAAACCCCCGGTTAACAGCGAATGAGCAATCAATACACTTCCTTCAAATAGCATTCCTCACAATACACAATCTCGAGCCGTTGCGGTGCAAAACTCGTATGCATCTCCTTGCCGCACTTGGCGCAGGGGCGCTGCCAGAGCTTGCGGGGGTTTCGGTACGTCAAACGCTCTTTATAGCGGCAATCGTAGCAATGCAGTGGAATGGGGATCTGCAGATCGCGGTAGAAGGCAAGCTCTTGGGCCAATATTTTATAGTTTCGCTTGCACCGGCGACAAGCAAGAACCTCTCCCACGACGCTATCGGGTACATCTTCGATGCGATCCGGCACCGTCACGGCCTGGGGCTTGCACAGTTTCGGGTTTTCATCACGCCATTGCAGACCCTGTTTGACCGCTTCGTCTTTGGTGAGGGGGAAATAATCAATCGCGGCCGTCTCGTTCTAGCCGTAGGGGGATTGTTGCATCGGGAAAAATTCGCCCCATTCGTTGTCTGCCATCAT
>CAZAUW010000102.1:0-4239 GCA_964488295.1 uncultured Candidatus Peribacteria bacterium | reverse complement strand
TGCATCCGCCCATCGTCACGACTTCCCTCTGGAACCGCGTGCAGCAGCGCATGAGCGGCAAGACGACGCTGCGACAGAAATTCAATCCCGCCTTCCCGCTCACGACGATCCTGCGCTGCGAGAAGTGCAACACGCCGATCACGGGAAGCCTCTCCCGAGGGAAGAGCGGCAAGCAATACGCCTACTACCACTGCCGGAAGGCGAAATGCGGAGCCAAGAATTTCAAGCGCAGATCCGTTGAGACCGCCTTTCTGCATGTCCTCCAAACCATCCAGTTCACGAAGGACTGCATGGACTTCATCGAAAAGAACATCCTGCGCGTCTGGCGGGAGAAGTGGTTGAAGCAGGCGGAAGGAGGCCGCAAGCTCGACGCGCAGCTTTCGAAGCTCAGGGCCAAGCGCGAGCAGATCGAGGACAAGTACATCAGCAATGCCATCACCAAGGACATCTACGAGCGCCATCTGGCCAAAGTGAACGAAGAGATCGCCGACGCGGAGACGGAACGTCAAAACCTGCTCATTTCGGAGGAGCGACTGAAGGAGCTTTTGAAATTCACCCGCAGTTTTATGACATCCATTTCAAACACGTGGGAAAATGCCTCTCCGATGCGCAAAAGGCTCGTTCAGAAGATTGTTTTCCCTGCGGGCATTCGCCTGAACAGCACTCTGTTCTTTCGAACACTCGAACTTCCGCCAATGCTACAGCTAAAGACGGTTCCTCTAGACCGAGATTCTGAGTTGGCAGCCCCACGGGGAATCGAACCCCGGTTAACGGATTGAAAACCCGCTGTCCTAACCGCTAGACGATGGGGCCGTGGAAGTGAAGTGAACGAAGCTTCGAAAAAAGTATATTCTGCCACATCGTCCTGAGTCTGACGAAGGGCGATGGGGTCGTGGAAAATTTTGACTGAAAGAGCAGTAACCTTCGACCCTCCTTCGCTCCGAGAGCTACGGAGGGCAGGCGATGGGGCCGCAATGATCTGGATGAACGGCAGGGCGCCAGTATACGCAGAAAGGGATCACGCGAAAAGCACGCACATGCAAAAACCAGTGAGTTGCCTCGCTGAGTGATTGCTTACTTCCCTTTGTTTCAATGCTGCCCGCCCGGGGCCATGCAGTCCGGTGTTCAATCGTGAAGCAGGATCTCAGTAGTCGGCATTCACGACCTCCCCGCCACGAGTGGTTCCAAGGGCCTTGTACGTTGCGAGAGATATGCTTTTGCTCAAGAAATGAACACTCCCATCGCCGAAGGCAAACTGGGCTCCTCCGATATGCCGGCTGTTGAAGCGGGGTGCATGATTGGAGTCCATTGACCAGTTCATAGTCCCCGTGAGGTCGTTAGAGTTATTGTCAGGTGTTCCCATATAGTAAGTTTCCACGAATTTGGCACCTTTGCCATCGGAGTTGAGTCCTGGAAATTTCCGTTCTCCAACGAGGGCAGTATTGCTCGTACCATCGGTGATGTCTGCGATGCGGGTCGTCGAGTTGCGGTAGAAGGCACCATCACCGACACCGCTGTATCCGATGTTGTCCTGCACTGGGAATGTCCCGATCACGCCTGCGTAATTGCTCGTGCCCTGCTTGGCAATCGACAGCTGACTCCAGAATCCGAAGTTGTCCTGCTGTGCAGGACCCGTATCGGACGGGCACTGGAATATTTTCAATGGAGTGGAAGCCAGCGCAGCGTTTCGCGCGTCCAATAGTGACTTCCGCATATCAAGCTGGTCGTGCAAGTTATTCTGCTCTAAATGGGGCAATAAATGCGCGCCCCAGCCAAATCCTGTGTTAGGATTTTTTGGTCCCACGGGGAAACCTGTTGGGATGGTGGGATCGGATTCGACCCAACCTGGCGGAAATCTGCCATTGACGTCGTGATAGTTGTGCAGGGCAACGCCGATCTGCTTGAGATTGTTCGCGCAGCTTATTCGGTTCGCTGCCTCGCGTACCTTCTGTATAGCAGGCATGAGCAGCCCGATGAGCACGGCGATGATAGCGATCACCACCAGTAGCTCGATGAGTGTGAAACCTTTACGGCTTTTTTCGACGATGGCATTCACCTCGGCATCTTCGCATTCGGGCAGTTCTGCTGCCGAATTCCCAAGAATGTTCGATACTTCCTTTTGCAGGTCGCAAAGCTCAGTAAAAGCTTTCTCATCCATTGTGGCATGCAATGGAATTGCCAAAAATTTGAGGATAGCATCCCTCATCCGCGCTGCATCTGGAATATTCTCGAAAATATTTTTATCGTCGTTGATCATATCAGCGGAAACGAGTTGAGTGTTTGACAGTTCATTACCAGAAGTTGCACTGGCGGATTCGATCGCCGAATCCGTCATCATCACCCGAAGGTCTCCTGTGACTGTGAATAATCGTCTTACACCATTTTCCGTATTGGTTTGAAGTGTCTCAGCAACGTTTCGCCTTTCCTCACCTCTTCCAAGGGGAGGTGGAGATTCATCCAAGAGCACGGGCTTGTGATCGAGGGCATCAATAGGCATACGCGAATGGGGAAAATTTCCCCAATCATACAACAAAGTAAAGATTTCTTTCCACAGCCACGGTCTTTGCAGGCAATTTTGGCTATAGCAGCTAAAATGAGGATTCAAATAGGCTTGACAGATTCCCCTGACAAGAAAGTCCGAGACTCTGCTACCTGTTGGTGTGCTTACATCACCTCTCCTCCCCACCATTCCGGTTGGCCTACCAAGCCGCCCTTGGCGCGCGGGTCGATGCCGGTCTTCTTGATTTTTTCCCGGTCAGCCGCCACGAATCCATCCCACTGTTCCTTGCTTTGGCAGCGGACGATGACCGCCACGTCGGTGGGGTTTCCGTTGATCTGCACCACCCACCAATCGGTGATGCCGCTTTGGGTGAGCATGGCGGTGTTCTCGTCAAAGGCCTTCCGCCACGTGGCATAATCTTTCACCTTGTGGCGCGTGTATGTGAGGTACATGCGATGACGATACCTGCCTGCCCGGCCAGCAGGCAAGCAACCCTCCGACGCAATTCAGGGCAGGCAAAGTAAGATAAAACGATAGGGATCAAACATGATACTTCTTCGTTTCATGTCCTCCGGATTCCGCGCAAGAAAAAAGAGCGGCCTTGGCCGCCCTTTCTCTCTAGCGAATGGGCGCTCACTTAGCACCCGCAGGCGCCGCCGTCTTCTCCACCGAAGGAGAAGCAGCATCCGCCCGGACAACCGGATGTCATACAAACGTGGGGTAAAGAAATAACGCTGACATGATAATCCGAGCGGGCAACCCTGTCTAGCACTCTCGCTTGATTTTTGCTAACAAGTGTTGTTTTGGGTTCGTATAATTAGTCTATTGGTTGATTTGTGTTTTGTGTTAACCGGGGGTTTAAACCCCCGGTTAACTTCGTCACTCTTTATGTCATTTCTTCCCGGCCGGTTCGGAGAAGAGATGCTTCTTCCCCAGATCATCCCGGTGATACTTGCCGAACTCCTCGATCCTCACGCACGTGTCGTTCTTCACCACCGGCCCCTCGATGCACAGGCGGATCCCGATCGGATCCACCGTGCAGTTGCCGCACAGGCCGAAACCGCACTTCATGTAGCGCTCGAGCGAGAGCTGGCTCGGCACCCGGTGCGCGGCAGTGATCTGCGAAACTTTGAGCAGCATGATCTCGGGCCCGCAGGCGAACACCTGGTCGATGGGGTCGCACTCGTTCTTCTTGGCCTTGTCGGAATGATGCGGGCAGGAGGAGAGGAGTTTTTCCAGAATATCCACGTTGAAGCCCTTGTAGCCCGCCGAGCCGTCGTTGGTGGCAATATGCAGCGACACGTGCGGCAATGCTTCCAGTTCGTCCACATAGAGCAGGTGTTCCTTGCCGCGCGCCCCGACGATCACCTCCAGCGTGCAGCCGTGGCCCACCGTCTCCTTGGCCACGAAGTACATGGGCGCCGCGCCGTAGCCGCCGGCCACGAGCACGATATGTTGGCCGGGTGACCATTCGTAGTGCGTGCCGAAGGGACCCCGCAGGCCCACCAGATCTCCCACCCTGGATGCGGCTAACTTCTCAGTCATATCGCCCACGGCAAAGAACGTGATCTTCGTCGTCGCGCCGTCATCTTCGGCAACGCTCATGGGCACCTCATCCACGCCCGGCAGCCAGACCATCACAAACTGCCCCGGTTTGGCCCCCAGGGATCCGTCAAACGTGAAGGTGCGCACCATCTCTGTCTCCTTGCTCTGGTGCTGAGCTCTGCGCGTGCGCGGTC
>CAZAUW010000101.1:0-4274 GCA_964488295.1 uncultured Candidatus Peribacteria bacterium | reverse complement strand
GCCCTCTGCGACTGCAACCGGAAACGCAAGGATGCTGGCCGGGGACGGCAAAAAGAGAGGACAGCTGCGTAAGAACTACCCCCTGCCGCTGGAAGTGGTGGAGAAGTACGGCGCTGACTCGGTGCGCTTCGCCTTGATGAATTCGCCCGCCGTGCGCGGCGAGGATTTGCGCTTCTCGGCCAGGCTCGTGGAGGAGACGCTGCGAAACGTCCTCCTGCCGCTTTGGAACACCTACGCGTTCTTTGTGACCTACGCCAATGCCGCAGGCTGGGAACCGCAGGAATCGCGGCGGCACTCTTCCCACCCGCTCGATATGTGGATCCGCGCCGAGATCCAGGACCTCGTGAACCGTATGACGGCACAGCTCGACGGGTATGACCTGTCGGCCACGTGCGCGGAGCTGGCGGAGTCGATCGACGCCATCACCAACTGGTATGTGCGCCTCTCGCGCCGCCGCTTTGCGGGCAAGGCGGGCGTACACGCAAGTGAATCGGAATTCGCCGACCATGAGGAAGCCCGGCACGACGCGCTCCATACGCTCTATGATGTCTTACTCACGCTCGCTCAACTGCTCGCGCCCTTCTGCCCGTTTGTGAGCGAGGCAATGTACGTGAACCTGGTGGCCGAAGACCACGGCTCGGTGCATCTCACCGATTGGCCCGCCACACGCATGCTCTTGGGGGCCGAGAAGGCTTTGCTCACGCGCACGCGCTTGCTGCGCACGATCGTGTCGCTGGGGCTCAAAGTGCGCTCGGACAAGAAAATCAAGGTGCGCCAACCGCTCGCCAAAGCCACCATCGCGATCCCCGCGGCGCTCCTCGCGGGCGACCTTGAGAGTCCTGAAATCGCGGTGCTGCAGGAAGAGCTCAATGTGAAGAACATCGTCATCACGCGCGACCCCGCAAACCTCGCCGAGGCCTGCGTGCAGGTTGATGCGCGCAAGGTCGGCCCCCGTGTGGGCGCGCGCGTGCAGCAGATCATCCAAGCCGGCAAGCGCGGCGAATTCAGTCAGAAGAACGGCATGATCGTGATTGACGGCGAGGAGCTTGGCCCCGACGAAGCGACGATCATGTACAAAGGCAAAGAAGGCGACGACATCGCCGCCGACCGCGGCATCGTGGTGGCGCTCGAGACGGCCATCACTGATGCCCTCAAGCGCGAAGGCCAGGTGCGTGACCTCATCCGCGCCGTCCAGCAGCTACGCAAAGATAGTGGACTTGAGATGCGCGACACGATCACATTGTCGGTGGAAGGGCTCGAGGGCATGACCGCCGGGATGCGCACGATGGTGGAGAAAGAGACGAACGCCATCGTCGGGCAAGCCAACGGCGAACCCCATGTGATCGACGTAGACGGGGTGGCGGTGACGGTGCGGTTTGTGAAACAATGACCGCTGGGCATTGAAATATCCGCGGGTTATGGATATCGCGGATCATGGACATCGTGTATGCAACAACCCTTCTTGTCCTATCAACGCTGAAATACCCGCGGGTATGGATATCGCGGGTATGGAAACCCGCTCTGCACCTCCTTTCCTTCATTGCTTTCTTTGCCCTCATTGCCTTCCTTTGCACCTTTGCCCTCTCTTCTTCGCCTCCTCCTGCGCACCGCGCTCACGATCCTCCTTGTGTGGGCGCTCGCGACATACTTGAGCTCATACTTCTCTGTGGCAGGCGGCTGGAAGGCGTACGCCATCATCGGGGTGATCCTCACAGTGATGGAAACGATCGTGTGGCCTATCCTCACGCTCATCACGCTGCCTCTGCGCCTCATCGGCGGAATCATCGTGACGATCCTGCTCAATGCGCTCTTCCTATGGCTGCTCTATCAAATCGTCCTGATGCTCAACCCCGCAGTCGTCAGACTCGAGATTCTTGGGGGCATCGTCGGTTGGCTGCTTGTGATTGTCCTCCTGGGGCTCGGCAACTGGCTCATCAGGCATGTGCTGGGCATGCTTGTGAAGAGCTGAGTCGAAACGATATGGACATCGAAATTTGATTGTATATATTTATTTACAAAATATTTGACATAGAATAAATAGCATCATAGAATATCCTTCTATGACGTCCATCTTGCCTATCATTGCCGTCTCCGAGCTGCAGAGGTCTGCCAAGGAAGCGCTCAAGAAAGTGCATGATTATGCCGTGATCCAAAAGCACGGCCATGACGTGGCATTTGTGCTGAGTCCGCAGCTGGGGAAGATTCTCCTGCAGTCGGGCATTCTCGAGATCCTGAAAAACAAGTTAGCGCAAGAGGAAGCCAAAAAAAAAGGTTCTGCGTCTTTGGGTTCCCAGCCAGATCAGAGTATATCTCCCGATCTCCAGCAGCTTGATTCAGCCATTGGCGAGGTCTTACGTGAGCTCAGTAAGCACTGATGCAGTACCCCACTCTCGCCGCTTGCAGGGACCAGCTTTTTCCCTACATCCGCAGCCGCTTGGCGCGTAACGAACCTGCGCCATGGTATGAGGATGAGCGCACAGGACTCCAAAAATTGGAGGCGGGCTTTGTGCTCATGCAGCGTCTGGAATACGACGGAGCCCTTGCCAAAGGCGCATATCTCTTCTGCTCGGTGGTGGACGGACATCATTTCAGTAACGGCAACAAGCGGCTGGGTGTTACCCTGCTGCTCTACTTCGTGCTGCAAAACGGCTACCTCGTGAGTGCGCCAGACATGGAGATCATGCGTCAGGAGCTCGCGCGGCTCTTCCCAAGCCTCATCTGGGAACATGTGAGCGGCTTCCGCTTCCCGCATGAGTATTTTTTCTACCACCTGGCGCTCATCATCGCCGACCGCAAACAGAAGGGCCAGATGACCTTTGCTGAGGAGCAGGAAGCGGTGAAACAACTCCTGGCAGTCGTGATGGTCGAAGCCGCGGGGATCGCAAGGGAATGACAATGCCCTCGGACAGTAAGAATGCCTTTACACGGCAGTCTACTTGTTGATACGGTTTGTCCCTTTTTCTTTAAGAACCTATGAAGAAACTGCTCGTGTGCGTCGCCCTCTCGCCGCTCATCATCGCATTCGGCGCCGATGCCGCCCATGCGCAGAGCTACACATCGGACGCGGCGCGGTACGTGCAGGAGCAAACCATCATGCAGAACCAAAACGACGGCTCGTTCCATCCGGAGATGACCGTGAGCCGCGAGCAATTTACGGTCACCGTGGTGGATGCGCTCTACATGAATGAAGACTTCGACGGCTGCTACCGCAATATCACGAGCCCCAAGAACATGGATTTTCGGCTGCTCTTCAGGGATGTCTCCAAGAGCCGCTGGTCGGCCAAGCACCTGTGTGTGGCGATCCACGCGGGTTTGGTTGACGGCGAGCAGGACGCGGGATTCCACCCCGACCGCGCCATCACTATGGCCGAGGCATCCAAGATCCTCGCCAAGGCCTACGGCCTGGTGTATCCCTCGCTGCAAGCCACGCACGCAAGCTGGTACCGGCCATTCATGCTCGCGCTTTCCACGCGCGGCGCCATTCCGGCATCCACCCGCTTCGATGCTCCGCTCACCCGTGCCCAGATGGCGCAGATGTTCTATATGCTACGCAACCAGGAACGCTACCCGCTCAGCCGCATCGTGGCGTTGGCGCCTGCAGCCGGCGGGAGCGCCCATGCAAGCACTGTGGCGGTCGCAAAGCAGAACACGGATGCGTCCATCGCGCCCCCGCTTCCATCCTCCGCTCACCTCACGGTCGCCACCTCAGACAGTCTTTCCGCGCAGGCAACGGACGCTCTCCATCACAGGGGACCATCCATTTCGCGCAGAATGCTGCTGCTCAAAATTCGGCAGGGCACTGCAACCTGAGCGATTGCCGCATTCTTACTGACGGGATTTGTGCCGCAGGCCCGTCACGACTACCCTGAGGGCGATGCCTGCCGATGACATCAAAGCGTTGCTCATCGAAATCCGGGATTTGCAGAAGGAACAGAACCAGGCGTTGCGCGAAACACGGTTGCTCGCCAAGCGCCAGCACGACATGCAGCTATGGATGACCGTCGTCAAGGTAGTGTTCTACGGCTCAATGGTCCTCTTCACGATCATCGGGGTCTACTGGTACTACAAAGTGCTCATGCCCATGTCATTTGGCGGTATGAATATCTAAAAGCAACACCACATCAAGGACGAACGTCATCTGCCCGAGCGGGTTCAACGAAGCGAAGGGGAGGCATCTATCAATTATTGCCAGTCGTGGTGTACTAAAAAGTGGTGCAGGAGCCATATTAAGGCTGGCCGGGGATGCGCCCCCAGCAGTTTGCGGTCCGGCATGT
>CAZAUW010000100.1:0-4348 GCA_964488295.1 uncultured Candidatus Peribacteria bacterium | reverse complement strand
CTACCGCCTTTTGCGTTCTGGAGCGTACTCGGCGGGAGCCTTCCGGGCTTCCTCCTCTATTGTCGTGTGCGCGCCTCGCGCACGCAGACGCAAATCTTTTTACAAACGATGGCGACCCGATATCGTAACGAATAATACCCACGTATCCCCGTAGCCGGGACGCTGCGTCCCGGCTACGGTGGAATGCGCATGCCTTGCAACTACCAACCCATCCGGCCATGCAACCATTCAACCATTTCACCATTCATGTCCGCTGAACCGTTCCTCCATGCCCCACAACACTCTCTCGATCGGCGGCGCAACGTACGACTTGTTCGTGCGCACCGGCAATGAACTGAATTCATCCGAACGGGGGCAAGTGATCGAGCTGGTGCTCGGCAGCAAAATCCACGTGAAGGAAATCATCGAATGCTGCGGCGGGGGCGCGTGCAACACGTCGATTGGGCTGCGGCGCCTGGGATGCGACGCGGCTTTCTGCGGGGTGGTGGGCAGCGACCAGTGGGGCGAAAAGCTGGCGGCGAATCTGCGAAGCGAAGGCGTGAACGTCGACAGCATGACGGTGGTGGAAGGCGAGACGTCGGGATTCTCCATCATCTTGTCGGTCGAGAGCGGCGAGCGGGTGATCCTCTACGCCCCCGGCGCCAACGACCACCTGCACGCGGCGGGTTTCGACCAAACCCATGCGGCGGGAGCCGACTGGATCTACTTAAACCACATCCAGGAAAAAAGCTGCCCCATCGAGGACGATTTGCTGCGCGTGTTGGAACAGAAGGAAACCGGCCTCACCTGGAACCCCGGCGGCTGCCAGCTCAGACTCGGTTGTAGTGACAAGCGTAACCAAGCGGTGCTGGCGCACACCGATTTGCTCCTGGTGAATAAGGAAGAGGCGCTCTCGTTCGCGCACGCGACGTCCATCGAGGAGGCGCTGCGCATCTTGTCATCGTTGGGTGTGGGCATCGTCTGCATCTCCGAAGGCAAGCGCGGCGCGACGGCCACGGACGGCAAGCAGGTCTACCACTGCCCCAGCGACCCCAACGCCCATGTGGTGGATACCACGGGCGCGGGGGACGCCTTCGGCAGCGGCATGACATGGGCGCTTGTGAACCAAATGGACTTGCCAGCGGCACTGCAAGCGGGTACGATGAACGCTACGAGTGTTCTGGGGACCATCGGTGCCGAAGCGGGGCTTCTCACCGAAACGGACATGCGGAAAAAACTCACAGACATACGACTCGATGTGCACGTGAGACCGCTGTGATCCCTCCGGCATCACTCTCCTTCTCACCCACATCACTATGTCCGACGACACGCTCGTGCAAATCCAGGAATTGATCGACAGCGCCATGTCTTCGCTCAAGACCGCGCACGCCCTTTTGCGCGACATGACGGGAGTGGCCGACAGCGGGCGCGAACGCCACATGATGCGCGCAAGCGGAATGGGGAGCGCCGCCGCGAGCGGCGGGCGCGTGGTGGAGGGCGTCTTTGACGGCCAGAACATGGTGGACAGCAAAGGCCAGACGTATCCCGTGCCGGCCAACTACGCCAGCAAGAGCAAACTGGTGGAAGGAGACGGCATGAAGCTCACGATCACCGACGAGGGCAAGTTCATCTATAAGCAGATCGCCCCGATCCCCCGCCGCACGGTGCTCGGCGTGCTCATCCAGGAAGACGGGCAGTACAAGGTGCTGGCCGAGGGCAAGGCGCTGCGCGTCCTTTTGGCATCGGTGACGTTCTACCGGGCGGAAGTGGGCGACCAGGTGACGATCCTGCTGCCGCAGGAAGGCGACGCCAAGTGGGGCGCCGTGGAAGCCGTGATCCCCAAGGCGATGGCCGACGCGGCGGCGCGCTCGACTCTGGGCGCCAAGCGCAGCACGGAGGACGGGGAGCTGAGTCCGGAGCTGGAGAAATAAGGATGAAGGAAATCAAAGAAAACGACGAAATCGAGGAGTTCGAGGATTCCTCGATTTCTTCGCACTCCTCGATTTCTTCGATTTCCTCCCCAGTGCTACCCTTCCCCCGATGAAAGTCTCCGCGCGCGTCGTGGTTCCCGTCTTTGCCGCCCTGCTGATCGTCGGGCTGCTGCTGGGGGTGCTGTGGTGGCAATTGATGCAGGCACGGCAGGCGATCAGCCTGCACATCGGCGCGGGCCGCACCGAGATACCCGATACGTCGCTTGGCGACAGCCAGCTCTTCGACGCGGGCGACCAGGTGTTGATGCATTTGCGCCAGGGCGATCTGCTCGGGCTGCAGGGCGAGTGGGCGGGGGCAGAGCGGGAGTACCAGGCGAGCGTGGATGCGGGAGGAGGCCTGCCGGCGCTCCAGAAGCTCGCACAGGCCCAGTTGCAGCGGCGCGATATCACCGGTGCGAAGGCAACGATCGTCTCGATGCAGAAGGCGGGCGCCAAACCCGAAGACCTGCTCCTGCTGAATGTGAACGTGGCGCTGCGCACGGGCGAATTGGTGCAAGCAGAGGACCTTCTGGCCAAAGCCGGTGATTCGCCGCAGAAGCACTACGGCCTGGCGCTGCTCGCCATCATCCAGGGAAATAATGACAATGCCCGCAAGGAACTGGCGCAGGTGCAGGCGGGGTGGGATCCGCAGCTGCGTTCCTATGCCCAAATCCTCCAGGGCGCGTACGACGAGTACGCGCTCTTCCCCGAAAGCCCGCAGATTCACCTCACAACTCTCCTCGGCCGGTCACTCGCGCAAGTAGGCCAGTGCGAGCTTGCGCTGCCGCTGCTGGCCGAAGTGGTGAAGACGCAGGATGATTACCGCGACGCGTGGATCGTGCAGGGGTACTGCCAACTCACGACCGGGAGGGAGCAGGACGCCCTGGCGTCCTTCGAACGCGCCTACGCGCTGGATCCCGAAAAGCCCGAGATCCAGTACTTCCTCGGACGGACCTACGCCGCGCTCAAGGACCCCAAAAACGCGCTCACGTTCTTCCAGTACGCGCTGCAGAACGGCTTTTCGCCCGAGAAAGAAGTGCGCCAGCGCCTGGCCCGGGCGGCCGGGGACGCAAACCAGCCGGCCCTGGCACTCGACCAGTACCGCATGCTGAGCGAAGGTTCGGGCGGCACCGGCGCCTTCCTGGACCAGTACGTCAAAGCCGCCATCGCGCTCGGGCAAAAAGAACCGGCCTACCAGGAAGCGTCCAAGGCGATCGCGCGATGGCCCACGAGCGCCAAGGCGTTCGAGATGCTCGGGTGGGCGGCGATGGAAACGAACCGCAAGGAGGAAGCGAAAGCGGCACTAGAGAAGGCAATCGAATTGGATCCGAACTTGCAGAGCGTGCGGGATCGGTTGAGGAATTTGTGATCTTGTATCGCAAAAACTATGAGTGGACAGACAAGTCTCGAAGCATTGTTGCGGGACATGGGACCCGAGATAGTGATCATCCCCCATGTATTGCAAAATGACCGCTCTTGAGACATCCTTGGAGATAATGCGACGGTTTCTCTTCCTCTTTATCGTTTCCCTCCTTTTGGTTGGCTGTTCCGCTAAGGGAATTGGACAGATAACAAAGCAGGAAGATTTAGATCACAAAGTCCTTTGCGCGAAGTACTTGCTGATAGCGCGTGATTATTTGGCTAAGAGTGACAAGGAACATACCGACATGACAATTGGGATTGATCAAATAACAACTTTAAACGAGATCTTCTACAGCCAAACTCGTAACTCCTGCTTATATACATGGGACGAAACGACATACTACAGCGATCACTCTCACACAGATCGTTATGGCTTAAGCGACGCTCTAACAGGCGAAGATGTTCTCATTAGGACAACGATTGGAGGTGGTGCCGATTCATTCAAAGCAAGAATGGACTTTGATGATACAGTTAATCAATATCGAGGGAACTCTTCATCGTCCTCCTAGTTCCACGATTGACTTACAAACGAAGGAAACATGCTACACTGCGGATAGTATGACAGTCTTGAAGTACGCATTTGCCGAACTGTTCAAAGAAAATACTGATGGTTCACTGACTCCATTAAAAGCTATCAGTATAAACGGAATCGTAATTGGTCCCGGTGTGTCCTTCGCTCCTGGTGTATTAATAGGAGGTGTTGATTTTTACAAACTCAAGAATCTTCCCCTTGCCGCTGAGGAAAAGGATGGAACTCTGATAATTACCGGATACTTCCCCACGGATGCCTAAAAAACCTGTTGATGCGAGTGGCGTTGTATTCTTCCCACCTGCACCTGAGCAGAAAAATATGCGCCTTGTCTCGCAGGAGGATTTCAATAAGATGCAGGCAAAGCACGATGTGCAGATTGATAGAATCAATACTAGGCTCTAGACTAGAAACGACAGCAGTGTAGCAGAAAGATTCTTTCGTTCAT
>CAZAUW010000099.1:0-4367 GCA_964488295.1 uncultured Candidatus Peribacteria bacterium | reverse complement strand
TTTCATAGTCCTGAATTACCGTTTTTGGTTGGTTGGTTTTTGGTTTTTCGTTTCGTGACTACACGAGAAATTGCTGAACCAAAAACCAAAAACTAGGAAACGAAAAACTGACACTGTACACTTTGGCTATGCCTCCCATGCGGACAGATGATATTCGAAAGGCGTACCTCGATTTCTTCCAATCGAAGGGCCACGCCGTGATCCCCGGCGCGTCACTGATACCCGACAATGATCCGACAGTGCTCTTCACCACTGCCGGCATGCACCCGCTCGTGCCCTACTTGCTGGGTGAAAAACATCCGGCGGGGAGGAGGCTTGCCGACGTGCAGCGCTGCGTCCGCACGGGCGACATTGACGAAGTGGGCGACGCGAGCCACCTCACGATGTTCGAGATGCTGGGCAACTGGAGCCTGGGTGATTATTTTAAGGAAGGGGCCATCGAGATGAGCCTGGAATTTCTCACGAAGGTGCTGAAACTTCCGCACGCAAAACTTGCCGTCACATGTTTTGAAGGTGACAAGGACGCGCCCAAAGACAGCGAATCGGCGAAGATCTGGATGTCGCTCGGCATCCCCGAGGAGCGCATCGGGTTCCTCCCCAAGGCCAAGAACTGGTGGGGTCCGGCCGGGCAGACGGGTCCGTGCGGTCCAGACACCGAAATGTTCTACTGGATCGGCGAAGGCGAGCCGCGGGGGAATCCGGCGACTCATGAATCTGACTGGCTCGAGATCTGGAATGACGTCTTCCTGCAATACGACAAAACGGCGGACGGGAAATTCGAACCGCTGGCGCAGCAAAATGTCGACACCGGCATGGGGCTCGAGCGGGTGGCGGCCGTGATGCAGGGAGTGGAGAGCGTGTACGACACGGATAGGATGAAGCTGGTGCTTGATCGCGTTGCGTCGCTCGTCAGCTCGTCGCTCGTCGCTCGTTCATCGAGTGATGAGACGCGTCACATGCGCATCATCGTGGACCATCTGAAAGCCGCCACCTTCATCATCGCCGACGGCGTGAAACCCTCAAATGTTGATCAGGGCTACGTGCTGCGAAAATTGATCCGCCGTGCCATCCGCTCGGCGCGCAAGCTGGGCTTTGAAGGAAAGCGCTTCACAAGCGACATCGGGAGCAGCGTCATCGCTCAGTATGGGAGCTTCTACGCCTTCTTGAAGACAAAGGAGCCCGAGATCCAAGCCGTGCTCACCCAAGAGGAAGAACAGTTTGGCAAGACGCTGCATGAGGGGTCCAAACATCTGGCGAAGGTGCTCCAAACGAAATCCGCGAATGACAAGATTGATGGGGCGACCGCATTCCACCTGTACGACACGTACGGCTTCCCGCTCGAACTCACCAAAGAAATTGCGGGCGAACAAGGTATCGGGGTGGATGAAGAGGGATTCAAGCAATCATTCGGGGAACATCAGAAAAAATCGCGCGCGGGAGCGGAGCAGAAATTCAAAGGCGGCCTTGCCGACCACTCGGCCGAGACGACCAAATTGCACACGGCGACACATCTACTCAATGCCGCCTTGAGAAAAGTGCTGGGCGATCATGTGCAACAGAAGGGTTCGAATATCACGGCCGAGCGTCTGCGGTTTGACTTCAACCATCCGGATAAAATGACGCTGCAACAGATCGGGGAAGTTGAGAGGCTCGTGAACGAGGCGATCAGCGCCGACTTACCTGTTCGTTATCATCTCACCACTGTGGAAGGTGCCAAAAAAGAAGGCGCAATCGGCGTCTTTGACGAGCGGTATGGCGCCGAAGTGAAGGTGTATGTGATTGGCCACGACTTCGACTCCGCTCAGTCTGACAAAAAACCTTTCAGCAAAGAAATCTGCGGCGGGCCGCACGTATCGCATACGGGGATGCTTGGGAGTTTTAAAATTTTGAAGGAAGAAAGTTCATCGGCAGGAATCAGGCGGATAAAAGCCATTGTCAGCGGCGGGCCGCAAGATATTGAATATGCCGATGAACAACCTTGAAGAAGCCTGCCGCGGAAGTCGAGCTGGCAGGAGAGGGATGAAACGCCATCCGACATTCCGTCGCCTTGGAGCGAAGAGCAACTGTTCTGGCATCAGTGTGCTATAGTTCCCAAAGATCTGCCTCGCCGCTTGCGCGCGACGCATCCCTCTCACAGCATATCAATGTCCGCCCGGCGACTGATCCTCCTCGTTGGCCTGCTCCTATTGCCGACGATCGCCTGTGCCAAGCAATCGGACACGTGGGATTTCACTGGCAACCAGCTGCCGGGCAGCTGGCAGGTGGGCGGATGGACAGAGCGCCCGGAAGCGACCCAAAACGGCCTGCATATACGGGCCGCGCAAGACGGCCAGATGCTGCGGGAGGTGGACGAGGGCTTCCCCATCGATGCGGTGGAAATCACGCTCTCAAGCGCCAGGCCCGGGCAGGGATTTCTGCTCTGGCAATCGCCGCAATTCCCGCAGGGCACGCTGGCGCAATTCCCGTTTGCCATCAACGGCGATCCCGCGGAGACGGTCAGGCTCGACATGAGCGCCATCCCCGGATGGGACGGCCGCACCGGCAAATTGGGCATCGGGTTGCCGGCGGGGAGCGACGTGACGCTCCAATCCATCGCAGTGGAGCATTGGGATTGGGTGGAGAACATCGGCTACGCGTGGGAGTCATTTTGGACATTCGACGCGCTGCAGGACTACAGCATCAATTTCCTGTGGGGTCCGCTGATCGCCGGGAACCCCGTGGGGGTCGAGACGCTCTTTGCGACGCTCCCTCCCCACGCGCATTCGGCCAATATCCTTTTCTACGCGCTCATCGCGATCGCGGCGCTGGTGCTGTTCGCGCATTGGATCTCGCTCCGCCTGTCTGGAAAGGACATTCCCCGCTTCCCCTATCGCCCGCTCACGCACGTGTCGCTGCATCTGGGGCTCTTGGCCGCCATCGTGGCCGCGTGCTTCACCTTCTATGACGTGCGCATGGGGCTGGAGTACTTGAGCTACGCCAATCATGATTACGTGACCTACATCAGTAAACCCCCGGGCGAGCGCACGCTGCGGGGGTTTGCGAACCTCCATGACGTCCTCGCGCTGAGCGCGCCAGTGCTGCGGCAGGAAAAACAATTCGGCTTCTTCACCCCCCCCCACACCGAGAGCCGCATCCGCTACGCGACGTATCCGGCGCTGGGCATCCAGAACGCCGCATCGGGCGTGCGCACGTGGCTGGTCTTTGAGCGGCCGGATGTGACGGTGGACGCCAAGGGCGAGCTGACGGCGGGGGGCAACGTGATCAGCAAGCCGGGGAGGGTCATTGAGCAGTACGGGCCGCGTTCGTTCCTGTTTCAAACACCGTAATGCCACACAACATGCCCTATGATTGGCTGCCATCCGCACGCGGAAACATGTCTGCGGTACGGAAATTTTCTCAAAGGGCCGCGGGTATGGAAATCATATATCGCGGGTTTGAAACCATATGTCGCGGGTACGGAAACCCGCTCTGCGATATGACATAATTCTATGAACCTCCTCTGGCTCCTCATCGGCATCGCGCTGCCCGCCCTCGTCGGGTGGCTGGCCTTGAGCGTCCTTGAGTGGAAGACGCTGGTGCTCACGCAGCTGGAACGGTGGGTGTTGGGATTTGTCCTGGGGCTCACGCTCTCGATTTTCCCGATGTTCGCAGCGACCTTCGTTGCGCTTGCTATCACCTTCTACGGGTTTTTGGGGGTCTTCGTCGCTTTACTCATCCCGCTCGGGCTCCTGTGGAACTGGCTGGAGAAGAGGAAGGAACCGCCTGCGGCAAAGATCAAAAAACCCCGCACGTCATCGCGGGTGGCGACCGTCGCCCTCGTCATCGTGGGGCTCTGGGTACTCGTCAAAATCGCCGCGGGCGGGTACCTCCTGATGAATACCCCCTCGTACTTCGATGACACCGTGAAGAACTGGGATTACCGCGGCAAGATTTTTTTCTATGACCACGCGCTCACGCTCACCTTCCCGCCCGATACCCAGCCAAACGAACTGAGTTCCTACCCGCCCACGGTGCCGCTGTCGCTTTCGTGGGTGGCGACACTCGCGGGTACTTGGGATGACGGGCTTGTGAACCCGCTCTACCTGGCATGGTTCGCGGCCGCCTTGTTGCTCGTGTTTTCGTTCCTTCGGCGCTCGCTGCCCTTCGCATGGGCGGCGCTGGGTGCATACGTGCTCGCGAGCCTGCCGCTTTACTTCATGCACGGCACCAACGCCTATGCCGACGTGTTCCTGTCGGTCCACCTGCTCGCCGTGCTCTTCCTGCTCTACCGGGCCCTTGTGAGCGGCGTGCGCCAGCATGCGCTTGCCGTTCCGCGGCTGGGCCCGCTCGCAGCTGCCCTCCTCACCTTCACCAATAACGAAGCGCTC
>CAZAUW010000098.1:0-4439 GCA_964488295.1 uncultured Candidatus Peribacteria bacterium | reverse complement strand
CCCTTTTGGTGAACAAGACGCCGTGGAGGCCGCATTCGGTTGCGCGGACGTCTACATGCCGCGCATTCAGCAGGAACGCTTCGCCGACCGCTCGGAGTACGACCGGCTCAAAGACGTGTACCGGCTCGATGCCAGTCATGTGGAAGGCAGGAAGACCATCGTGATGCATCCGCTCCCGCGCGTGGGCGAAATCGACGCGAGCGTGGACCCGCTCCCCAATGCCGCCTACTTCCGCCAGGCGCGCAACGGCGTGCCCGTGCGCATGGCTTTGCTCTCGATGTTGCTGGGGGCTTAGCTTGTAGCTGGGCCTGCCTGAGCCTATTCAGATCTTCACTCTGTCTGCTGGACTCAGGTTATTGAGTGGTAGCGCCGTCGAAGGGTAGCTTGTAGGATCCATCCTGCATGCGCAGAAAAGGTTCGGTCCTTATCCAAGGCGGAGTGGTCGTCACGGCTCAGGGAGAAGAGGCGATGGATATTTGGATGAAAGACGGTGTGATTTCCAGACTCATCGACCGCGATTCCCCCCGTCATACACCTTCTGAAATGTCGGCGGCGGATGATGTGTTGAATGCGACGGGCCTCCTGATTTTGCCCGGCCTGATCGATTGCCATGTGCACTTCCGCGAACCGGGGATGGAGAGCAAGGGGACCATGCGGACTGAATGGCAAGCGGCGCGCGCGGGCGGGGTCACCACCGTGTGCGACATGCCCAATACCGACCCGCCCACGGTCACGGTCGCCGCCCTGGCCGACAAGGTCCGGCGCGCCCGGGATATCGACGGCTGCGACACCCGCTTCTTTTTCGGCGTCACGCAGGAGGCGCATCTGCGGACTCTCAAAGAGCTATGGACGGGGACGTCTGACGAGTTACAGGGGCTCAGGAAGCGATGCTGCGGAGTGAAGCTCTACCTCGACCACTCCACGGGGAACCAGAAGGTAGAGGAAGAACTGGCGGATGATGTTTTCCGGCTGGGCGCGGCAATGGGCTTCCCCATTGTCTGCCACTGCGAAGATGCCCGCATGAACGAAGAACGGCGTCGTGCCTACGGGAACAGCACCCTCGCGAATGCGCCGCCCGATGTGTCTGCCCATTCATTCGTGCGGCCGCCGGAGTCGGAGGAGGCGTCCGTCGCGTTCGCGATCGCCAAGACGAGGAAGCACAAGACCGCGCTCCACATCGCCCACCTCTCCACCAAAGGCGGCATCCATCTGGTGCGTCAGGCAAAGAAGGAAAAGCTGCCCGTCACCTGCGAGGTGGCGCCGCACCACCTGTTCCTCACGGTGGAGGACTACGAGACGCTGGGCACGCTCGTAAAGATGAACCCGCCGCTGCGCACGCGTGAGCACCAGGAGGTGCTATGGCAGGGTATTGCGGACGGTACCGTCGACTGCATCGCCAGCGACCACGCGCCCCATACGCTCGCGGAAAAAGGCGGGAAGAATTGGATGGAAGCGCCCAGTGGCGTGCCGGGCGCGGAGACGATGCTGCCGCTCCTCTTGAGCGTCGCGGCGGGAGAGTGGCCGCATCCGGGCGAGCCGCCAGCCGTCAGCCCTTCGACTCAGCTCAGGACAGGCCATCAGCTATCAGTTTCGGACATTGTTCGGTTGTGCTTTGAAAATCCCAACCGGATTTTCCAGCTCGGCAAGAAGGGAGTGGTGGAAGGTGTGCCGTGTGACCTGGTCTTGGTTCATCCCCGCGAACAGTGGACGATCCACGCCGCCGACCTGCATTCCAAGTGCGGCTGGACGCCATACGAAGGATGGGCGGTGAGGGGAAAGGTGGAGAGAGTCCTTTTAACCTAGGTTTTGTGTTAACCGGGGGTTTAAACCCCCGGTTAACAAGCGCCAGATCAACGTGCAATCACTTTCATTGCCCCCTCCAACCTCTCGCACACGAAATCCGCCCCCTCGCGCACGTTTGCAGGACTGTAGGCGCCCGGCACGATGCAGCATGGCATCCCCGCGCGATGCGCGGCTTCGGTATCAAATGCCTGGTCGCCGATGTAGAGGCATTTTTCCGGCTCCACCCCCAGCCTGTCGGCGGCGAGCAACAGCCCGTGCGGGTGGGGCTTCATAAATTTGTGTATCTCATCGGCCGTGATCACCGCGCGTGTATAGCGTGTGAGGCGCAAGCGCTCGTCGATCGCATCCACATAGCTCCTCCACGAGCCCGTGACGATCGCAACCGGCCACCGCCCGAACGTCTGTTGGAGAATGGCCTCGCCGCCCGGCAGCCACTTCACCTCGGTCCGCAGCATCGACTTGTAGAGAAAATCGCGCCGCCCGCGCAGCTCCGGCACGTCGCTCTCCGTGAGGCCGTAGCGCGCGAGCAGGGCTTTCAAGTGCTCCGCGTGCGTGAACCACTCGAAGAATTCCTCGTGGCCGAGAGCGATCCCGATCTCCGCCATTGATTGGATGACGGCTTTTTCGTAGGTCGCGATGGTATCCACGAGCGTGCCGTCGAGGTCGAAGAGGATGGCGGCGTAGCGCATCGTATGTGGTATATGGTATGTCGTATATCGTATGGCTCAGCACCATACGACATACGAAATCAAACTTCCACCATGAGTGGTATCACCATCGGCTCTCGATCCAGTTTCCGGTCAAAGTAACGGAATAACGCGCCCGTCACCGCTCGCTTGAGGTTCTTGCGTTCCTTCTCGCCGCGGTTGAGCTCCTCTTCGTACGCCTTGCGGGCGGTTTGGATGATCTCGCGACTGATTTCCTGGTGCTCGGAGCCGTAGAGGAACCCGCGCGAGATCACGTCGGGATCGCCCACGAGCCTCTTGCTCTCGTTGTAGACCTTGAAGAGCAACACGAGGACGCCGGCAGAGCTCATCACCTTGCGGTCGTCGAGCGTGCGCTCGCCTTCGCCGCCGCGGCCGAGGCCGTCGATGATGACGTCGCGCACCGCGTGCTTTTGCTTGCTGCGGCGGGCGATGCCATCACGGTCAAACTCGAGGATCTCGCCGTTGATGAGCAGGTGCACCTGGTTCTCGGGGTAGCCGATGCCGCGGGCCAGGTCTGCGTGGGCCACGCGCATATGCGGCTCGCCATGCTCGGGGATCACGTGCTTGGCGCGCACGAGCCGGTGCATCAGGAGCAAGTCGCTCTGGTAGCCGTGGCCGGTGGTGTGCAGCGCCAGTTCCGCGTTGGTCTTCACGATGGCGCCGAGCAAATCGAGATTATTGATCACCTTGGCCACCGCGCGCTCGTTGCCCAGGATCGGGTTACTGCTCAAAATCACCGTGTCGCCTTTCTTCACCGTGATGTGCCGGTGGACACCCAACCCCATGCGGGCCAGGCCGGCCACCTCCTCGCCCTGGCTGCCGGTGGTCAAAATCAGCACCTCGTTATCGGGCAGTTTGTCCATGGCGGGGTTCACCTTGCGGATGAGGCCGCGCGGCGCGCGGATGTATCCCAGCTGCTGGGCGATCTCGATGTTGGTCTCCATGCTGCGGCCGGAGACGAATACCTTGCGGTTGAAAGTGCGTGCGTGTTCAATCACCTGCTCGATGCGGTTGAGAAGCGAACTGAATGTGGAGATGATTACCCTGCCCTTGGCATCGCGGATGAGCCCGTAGAGCGTGCCCGAAATTTCCTTCTCGCTCTTGCTGTGGCCGGGTTTGGTGGCGTTGGTGGAGTCGGCGATCACCGCCAACACTCCTTTGTCGCCCAGTTCGGCCAGCCTGGAAAAGTCCGCGGGCGGCTCGTTCATGGGGGTGAAGTCGAACTTGAAGTCGCCCGTGTGCACGATCGTGCCGTAGGGCGTATGGAGCGCGATGGCCGCCGAGTCGGGGATGCTGTGGGTGACGCGCAGGAACTCCACCTCGATGCTGCCGATGCGGGTTTTCTCGCGGAAGTTCACCGTGTGCATCTGCACGCGGTTGGTCAGATGGTCTTCCTCCAGGCGCTTCTTCACAAACGCCATGGTGAGGCGCGTGCCGTAGCAGGGGGGGAAGTGGAGGGCGGGGAGCAGGTGCTGCGCCGCGCCGATGTGGTCGAGGTGCCCGTGCGTGAAGAGCACGGCCTTGATCTGCCCTTCGCGCCCGCGCATGGCCGACATGTCAGGGATCAAATAATCGATGCCCAGCATGTCCTCGTCGGGGAACTGCAGGCCGAGGTCAATGATGTAGATGTCGCTATCCACCTCCACCACAAAGCAGTTGCGGCCCACCTGTTCGAAGCCGCCCAGCGGGTAGATGCGCAGGTTCTGGCGCTTGCCCTCGGCCGGCAGTTGGGCCTGGGGGCCCGGCTGCAGAGCCGGAGCGCCGCCGGTTGGCGGGCGCGGGAAACGTCCCCTGCCGCGTCGGCGCGGCCGCCTGCGTCCGCGGGCGGGAACGGGAAAAGGCGGCGTCGGTTGCGATTGAAGCTGTGGTGTTGACGCCCCACCGGCTTCCCCTGAATTCCTGAGAAAAGGAATGGGAATGAAATGAAAA
>CAZAUW010000097.1:0-4458 GCA_964488295.1 uncultured Candidatus Peribacteria bacterium | reverse complement strand
AGGGCACATAGCGAAATGATCCATACGCTTCGACGGCAAAGTGACTGCCCAACTGCGCGTTGGAATCGGCGCAGGCTCGGATGTACACCGTGCATCCCGCCGCGATCTTGCGGCCCACCCGATCGATGTCTTCGGGACTGGTGTGGATGGCGTGCGCCAGGCCGACTCTGCTGTCGGGCTCAAATACCCCGTCATCTATCAGCACCTGCACAATTGATCGTCCGCCGTACAAACTCTTGTGATACGCCTGCTCGTCTTGCGTCTCATCCAGATGGGTTTCGTAGAGCGCGTCGAATGCGCGGGCCAAATCGGCCAATGCCTTGCGGGTAGGTGAACTGACGCAGATGGGGAAACGATCGATCACCGCTATGCGCTTGGCGGAGTATTTACCTAAAAGGTACTGCGTTGCGCGCAGCGCCTCCTCACCGGTGGTTTGCAAGCCGGGGGTGATGTCGTCGATATGTTGGTCCATGGCGACGTAGCCCACCACAACATCCAACCCGATCTCGTCTGCTTCCTCCAGCACGATTTCGGCGCACTCAACGGAACTCGTCGTGTAGTGGAGACTGCGCGATACGCCGTTGCGCGCGAAGTCCGCCAGTGACTTTCGGATCATCTCCCTCGCCCTGAGAGGATCGGATTTCGCCACCGCTTCGCCCTGCTGCAGAGTGGTTACTAACCAACCCGTTTTCTTTCCACTCTGATGGTCCACTTCGAGTAATTTCCCTTCCACTCCTTCGGGTTGAAACGAATGGTGGTGGAGATTCGCGCAGCCGGGGAGAATCGCATGTTGTTCGTGACGCAACTCACTCCCGGCAAACTGCAATTGTCCATCCACGAGCATCAAACCCAACTGCGCGTAGCGCAGGCGCTGGGCTTGCAGATGTTCCACGACCTCCCGCGCCGGCAGTACCAAGGCGAGTGTTCCATCCTGGATGACGAGCACGGCATCTGATTCGCGCTCAAAAGGCTCGACGGCATCCGATGTGGAAGCGGGATTCAGCAGGAGCGCTCGATATGCTTCTGTAGTCACAGGCGGAAACAAAAAGGAGGACACCGTAGTACTTCATGACCCACCACGCAAGCGCCTGTATGTGACGGGTTGATCAGTAACGCTTCCGGGGTGTGGAGATGGTCGCGGGGGCGCAGCGAGAAAGTCAACGGCGTCTCTGTTCCCGGTTATAATGACTGCTGTACGGAGTCTCGTCGTCTTGTGGCGGCGAGAGCCAGTTGCTTCCATGAGAATAGAACAAGCCATGCCGAAATACCTTGCCTTCTTCGGTGCCGGTGCGAGCCTTGGATCTGACGATGGCCGCTATACCCCTCCCATCGCGTCGAGGCTCTACGATGCACTGGCGGTATTCAACCCTGATGGGTGGGGCCGGCTAGAAGCTGCTGTAGCCCAGCGGTTCCGCGATGATTTTGAGGCGGCGATGACCACCGTGAATCCTCACGTAATGGCGCCACTTCAGCGCGCGATGGCGGCGTACTTCTTCCAGTTTGTCCCCCGTCCCGAAAACCTCTATGTGGAAATCGCACGCCGCATCCGAGCTCGGCCATGGCCTGGCGCGTGGGCGACGCTTAACTACGAGCGTCTTGGTGAGTTGGCTCTGGGATCGCAGGGAATACCGCTAGTCGTTGGCGGTCCACCAACACGAGCAGGTCAGATAGAACTATGCTTGCCCCATGGATGCTGTCATCTGTTCTGCGATTCAGTAACTGGATTGGCGTCCGCGGTATCTTTCGCCGGGCTTCAAGTGACAACCAATGGCCCAGTGAGGCAGATTGCGGATCCCAGCGAACACAGCAGACGGCTGATGACCGATGCCTTTCCGCCAGTGATGTGCTACTTCGAGCCTGCCAAGCGAACTACCTCTGGAGACAGTTTCATTCAGGGCCAAAAGGCTCGTTTCCGTCAACTTGTGGCAGAAGCCGAAATCATCGCGGTTGTCGGGGTACGCGTTCGGTCCGTTGATACTCACATTTGGGGCCCTCTCGCTACGACCTCCGCGCACCTTGTATACTGTGCGGGACCCAGTGGGGCAGCGGAGTGTCGTGTATGGGCAGAGAAGGAACGCACTGGCCGCAGCGATATCATCTTGGATGGTTATTTCGCGGATTCTCTCGGTAATCTAATCGCCGAACTCGGCTTATAGTCGAACAGGCCTCAAGGAGTATCTAGCCACAGAATGTGCAGCCTGTCTAAGTGTTACCCATCATTCTCATCACGGACAGCGGATCCGCTTTCATTCTTTCATCTGGAGCGGAAACGTGAACGTGTGCGTCGCAGACGTTTGGTCATGCGTGGGAATGTGAAAACGCACTCCGTGGGGCTTGCGCGCCACGACGATTGTGTAGTCCCCTCCCAGCGTCGGATTCGGGCCTTCTATCTTGAGCGGGATTTGCGGCATTCCGTCGGCATCAAGTACGGTGCATCCGATCAGCTCAACGAGGCCATGGGGGATACCCTCTTCCCCCGAACGAAGGCCGGCGCGGACCGCAAAGACTCCCTGCATCTGCTCGACGCCGTGGTACGCGAGCACGCAGGTCCATGATTGGAATTCCTGGGATTTGGAGAGATCACTCACGGCCACAGTGGAATACACCTTTGCGCTGATGGCGCACTGCAGGCACACGGTCACCTTGCCGCGTGCCTCGTGAGGGACATCCAGCGTGAGGCTGTCGATCTCCTTGGGCATGGGCCCGACGCCGGTGAGTGGGAACACCGCTCCGTGGGCATCCGTCGCGGTGCCCTTCTCCATTTCCCATACGGTCCTTTGCAGCTTGGGCTCCAGGAGCAGGCGCAGGTTGATCTGGTTGCCGCTCATTGCGGACACGAAGAGGCAGGCGGGGCCCGACGGGACGACGGTATCGGGAGGACGGTTGTAGGCAGGGGCATGGACATAGATGCTGCCGTTGCCTTCGCACGTGGCGACGGACTCGTTGCCCGCAACGGTCTTGATCGAGCGCAGTGCCTCCCAGAAGGACTTTCCGCCGAGCCCCTGTGTTGGGACTTGCTCATGCAGAAAACTCGGCACGGTATTGTGCAGCGCCAACGGCTGGCCCGTCTTCTGCCAGAGGGTGCGAAGCACCATAGACATGGATTCCGTGTGGCCCTTCTCCTCCCAGCCACCCGGCGCCTCAAAAATTGAAGCCAGCTTGATGAGCAAAAGAATCTCTTCTTTGTTGATCTCGCGCAGTATCCACTCCAAGTGGCGCCGCTGCTCCGCGGAGTGATGGGGCTTGGGGATGAATTTTTGTTTGTCCGGAAGGGATTTCTGGGTTCGGCGGACGACGCCGACCGCGTCGTCGCAAAGCAAATTGCGCGCGCCGATGCGCACGTAGTAATCATCGTGGTCGAGCGCCTTGATGAGCGCACCATCGGTATGGGGCATCGCATCCAGAATCCGCCTGGCGCTTCTCTCGTCTTTCGCGGGCGCTTCACTTGGCGCAAGGGAGTTGAGCGCGACGCCCAGAAACACCGCGTGCACGGCTGCCTTCACCCAACGGGGCAGAAGATCACGCCGCTTATGCCCAGCTATTGGCTCAGGCGGGATGCCGGAGGGGTGGGTGGCGGTTTGCGTTTCCAAAGGAGTCCAGTGTACTGCCCGTTCACAAGCCGGAAAGAGATTATTTCGGCTTTTGGAAAACAACATGAGCCCTCTCACCAAAACTTCAGGCGGCTCAGGGCGTTCTTCGCCCTCCCTGCCCAGGATGCCGCGGGCTTTTTCGCTTTAACAGTAGACTGCACTCCGGACTCAATCGCGCGCTCTGGCCTGGACAGTGCGGCGGCGCCGAGGTCGCCGAGCGTTTCGATGCCGACGGACGAAAAGGAAGGTCTCTCTCGGATGCGGTTTTCTGCGGAAGCGGGCAAAACTTGCACATTCCATCGGGCGGATGCAGCCTAGGGGGCATGCGGAGCCCCGATTACCGCTTTATCACACACTGGCGGGTGAAGGCGATGCCGGGCGAGGTGTATGACCTCCTGAGCGACTCGGCGCAGGTGGCCACGTGGTGGCCGCAGCTCTACAGGAAGGTGGAGGTGGTAATGCCCGGCGACGCGCATGGGGTCGGCAAGATCGTGAACGCGCGCACCAGGGGATTCCTGCCCTATACGCTGCGGTGGAGTTTTCGCCTGACAGAGTCGCATTATCCAAACGGCTTTTCGCTGGAGGTGTGGGGCGATCTGACGGGCACGGGAACATGGGACTTCATGCGCGATGGCGACCACACGAACGTGACCTACCATTGGAACGTGCGCGGCGACAAAGTTCTGCTCAAGTATTTTTCATTCTTCTTACGACCGCTCTTCCGCATCAACCATGATTACGTGATGAAGAAAGGCGAGGAGGGATTGCGAGGGGAACTCCTCAAACGACAAGCTTATACCATTTCCATTTCACACTGAACATATCGGCGTAGCTTTCAAGCCTTCCCGTAGAAATTCTTGCACATTGA
>CAZAUW010000096.1:0-4479 GCA_964488295.1 uncultured Candidatus Peribacteria bacterium | reverse complement strand
AAGGTGAAAGACGCGTTTCACTCGACGATTCTTGGACAGGCCGACCTCCACCAATACAGGGAGGAAGTCCTTTCCGACCGAGCGCTGGCCATCAGCGGGTTCAATACCCATGCACAGCAGGTGAAAGCCATCAAGGAAATGGCGGACCAGTGGATCCCGGAACTCATCGTCAAATCCCGCCTGTTGGAAAACAATTTCGAGAAAAGATTGGAGAATGCAAAAGACAAAAAATGGATCGGGAAGAAGAGTATGGAGAATTGGATGAAGCGCCTGCGCAACGCCAACGTCTATTACTACAAGAAAAAACTCTTCCTCGAGTCGCCGGACAAGTTCCCCGCCTTCCTGAAAAACTGGGAACGGGTCGCCGGCCAGAGAAAAAGAATCATGGAGGACCCTGAATTCAAAAATATATCGAAACAAGACGTGAAACAGCTGGATCTTTTCCTCAACGAAGAAAAGTTCCTGGACTTGCCGTTCAAAAATCGCGAGGAACTGGCGGCGACCGTACATGCGGCGTTGCTCGCGCAGAAGCGCAAAATGCCCACGCTCTACCGGAAAGCCAAAGATATGCTGCAGAAGGCGGCCAACGAGGGCATCATGAGCAAGGCGAAGATCGGCACCTGGCTGGAGAGGATCTTCAAGAGCCAGACGTCCCTCGACAACATTGAGAAGTTCCTCAATAACCAGGGCCCGATGCCCCTGCAGCACCTTATCGCCAATTGGCGTGATGCCAAGCAACATTTCGACAAAATAGAGGAGGAGCGCAAAATCAAAGGGACGCCCCGGGGATTCCATTTTGTGAAGCTTGACGTCTTCCTCAACTGGACCTTCGAGCAGCGCAAGACGTACCTGCAGCAAGCGGAATACGGCTTCAACAAGGCTAAGTATGAGCCCTCACTCTTCAGTAAAATCCGCCATACGCTGGCAGCAAAGGACTGGCTGGAAGCGGAAGAGCTGATTGAGCAGGCCAAGAGAGACGATGCGACGGAACCGATGGATGAGGAGAGCAGGAAAAGCCTCCAGTCCATGGAGAAATTCCTGCGCGAGCACGGCTCGAAGAAACCCAAGCCGAAGGAGAGCAAATCGAAGGGTGAGGTTCTCCTGCGCATTCATAAGCTTCTCTCGCAAATTCCGCCCTCACTCCGACAGATGTACCTCGACGCGCTGCAGGACGGATACCAGGCTTTCTGGACCTTCACCACACTCATGTACAACCGCGTGTGGTGCCACCAGCATGGGCTCCTTACAAAGAAAAGGGAGTTTGCGTGGGAACAGAATGCGGAACAAAACACCAAGAAACGCATGAAATACGGTCACCCGAAACGCGGAACGGTAGCGAACAAGGTGGAGCACGAGACCGGACATTACACGGCAATACGCGACCAGCAGGGTGTGCGGGGGGCGCAGTTCGTCTTCATGGACCCTCACAGCAAGGAAAGCAGGGAGAGCGTGCGCAAACGCAATAGAATCCACGAAAACACCCGTGATTACTGGTACTGGACAAGCATTATTCCGCAAGGCATCCAGTACGACACACATGAATACGTTGTCTCGTATCTTCATCCGGAGATTAAGAAACTCGCGCGCGAGATGGAATCAATGGGTGTTCGGTATCCGGCAGACGGGAATGTGGTAAGTTCAATGGTCTTGGCACAGGAAAGGCAGGCCTCTAAGGCCGATGCCGAGCCGCAGTATGCCATGCCTGCCTGAGGGATTGCGTCATGTCAAAAAACAACTACCCTGTCTTCCTATGAAAAAACCATTCCTGCTTTTTCTCCTGCCCCTCTTCCTCATCGGTTGTTCGTCCGCTCCCGGGCGCGTTTCGAGGCAAACGCGGCTGCAAGATCCGCTCTTCGCCGAACGCTACTGGGCGGAACTCAACGAGCGCATGCAGGACCTCATCATCACGAAGGATCCGATGCTGAAAGACAAGGCGAAGGCGCAAATAGTGGAAGAAACCCGGCAGCAAGCGATCGCGCAGGAACATGCCAACACGCAGCTGCAGCATGACGGCACGAAGGGGACCTTTTTGAGCGTAGCCGAAGCCACCGACGGCGAGGCTTTGCTGATCCATAACACCCTCTACCTGGGCACGAGTTTCGCCGCCTACCCCGGCCCGTCGCTGCACCTCTACCTCACCGCCATCGTTGACCCGCGCAGCGGCCAATTCCCCGACAAAACGGCCCTCGACTTCGGCGAACTCGACTCTCCCTACGGCTCGCAGGCGTATCCGCTGGCGAGTAACTCCAATCCCCCTCCCTACCGCACCGTGGTGTTGTGGGATACCAGACTCCAGCGACTCTATGCGTTCGCGCAGTTGAGCAAATAACAGAGTGAAGGCAAAGAGGGAAAAGATGGCAAAGAAGGCAAGAAAGTAATCCATACCTCTTTGCCTTCCTTGCCTTGCATGCCTTGCTTGCCTTACAACCGCTGCCCCTGTCCCTTCAACTCAGTATCAACCGCGGCCGAAATCGCGTCGAGCGTGGACTGCACGGGGCGGCCGTCAATGAAGAAGGTGGGTGTGCCCTGCACGCCGAGCTTGATGCCCTCGTCATAATCGGCCAGCACTTCCTGGCGTTTGATATGCGAGCGGATGCAGCGGCTGAACGTATCGTCGTAAATCCCCAATTCCTTCGCCCACGCGACCACCGAACCGCCATTGAGCTGGTCCTGCTTGGTGTAGGCGATGTCCTCAAACTGCCAGAACTTGCCCTTGTCGGCGGCGCACTCGCTGCCTTCGACCAAATCGAGGGCATAGCGGTGGATGGTGCGCAGGGGGAAATGCTTGAACTCGTAGCGGATTTGGGTGTCGTACTTCCCGAGCAGGGGCAGCTGAATGGCGGTGTAGGCGGCCCTGCACGCCGGGCACTGCAGATCGCCGAACTCGGTGACGGTCACAGCCGCCTGCGGGTTACCCGTCGGCTGACGGCTCGATTTGGGCGACAAACCCGTGGTATCCACGCAAGCCGAAAGGAAGAGGACCGGAAGGATGAGCAGGAGGTGGGATTTCATTGTAAAGCTAGGATGACAGGGTAACGACATAAAGGCAAATCAGAGTAAGTTTTTCGTTGATTCGTTTTTGGTTTTTCGTTCAACAAAAAACGAAAAACGAGCAAACGAAAAACACGCAATTTCTCAGTTCTCATATGTCAGGAAAACTCTATACTCTGACTATGTCCCTCTATCAAAAGTATCGCCCGAAGACCTTCGCCGACGTGGTGGGGCAGGAACATGTGGTGACGACGCTCGAGAACGCCATCGCGCAGGACAAGGTGACGCATGCGTACCTCTTCGCCGGGTCGCGCGGTACCGGCAAGACGTCCATCGCGCGCATCCTCGCCAAAGCCATGCTCGCGCGCGGCATAGCGGACGATGTGGTGAAGAAACACATCATGCAGGGGGTGGACGACGGAACCATCGTCGACCTGGTGGAGATTGATGCGGCCAGCAACCGCGGGATTGACGACATCCGCGACTTGGTGGAAAAAATCCAGTTTTCGCCGGTGGTGGGCGGGGCGAAAGTCTACATCATCGACGAAGTGCACATGCTCACGCGCGAGGCGTTCAATGCGCTGCTCAAAACCCTCGAGGAGCCGCCTGCCTACGCGTACTTCATCCTGGCCACCACGGAACTGCAGAAGATCCCCCTCACCATCCAATCGCGCTGCCAGCGCTTCCTCTTCCGCCACGTGAGCGAGGAAGACATCATCCGGCGGCTCCAGTACATCGCCGACGAAGAACACATCGAGATTGACCGCACGGCGCTGCGCGCCATCGCCCACCACGCCCAGGGGGGGCTGCGCGACGCCATCTCGCTTCTTGACCAACTGCGGTCGCTTGAGAAGATCACATTGGAAGAAATCCGGCAACGCATCGGCGAGGCGGGGCACGAGCACGTGGAAAGTATTTTTGCCGCCCTGGATGCCGCGGACGCCGCCGCCATCCTGGAGACGGTGCGCAGGGTGGAGGAAACGGGCATGGCGCTCGATACCCTCGCCCGCCAATTGCTCACGGAGGTGCGCAGGCGCTTGCATGCGGCGGCGGAGAACGGCGAGCCGCTGGAACGGTGGTCGGCGCTGATGTCGCTCTTGCTCGGGGCCCTACGCGACATGCGCATCGCTCCGGTGCCCGGCCTGGTGCTCGAGTCCTCGCTGCTGTCGTTCTGCACGGGCGCCGGCGACGTTCCCAGGCAAACGGCGAAGAAACCGGCGAAGAAGGCGGCGGAAGCGCGCGAGGTCCCACCGCTTGAAAAGAAAGGCGTGGCCGAGGCAACGGTGAGGGAAGCCGTCAAGATTCCCGCGCCGACTATCGAAGCTCCGCCGCTCGACCTCCTCACGGTACGCGGCGCGTGGCCTACCGTCCTGCGCGATATGCAACCCCCCGCGGTGAAGATGTCGCTCAAAGACGGCCGCGTCCACAAAGTGAGCGGCAACACGATAGTGCTCCCCTTCCCCGCGATATTCCCACCCGATAAAGGGG
>CAZAUW010000095.1:0-4497 GCA_964488295.1 uncultured Candidatus Peribacteria bacterium | reverse complement strand
TGTATTCCATTTGATTACTTCCTGGCAACTTACCCAAGAAGCGACTGAGAAAAAATCAAAGGGAATGTTTGGAGGCACAGTATTGTCTGTCGCTTCTCCTTCCCCCACCCGCCCTTCTGGCACCCTCCCCCACGGGGCAGGGAACAAGGAAATCTTCAAAAAACATATACATCCCCTTCCCCCGCGGGGGAAGGGCTAGGGATAGGGGCGAAAGTTGGAAAGCGACTCCCACCTCCGCTACTCTATTTCCATGCCCTCCTACGCCGCATTCATCGGTCACCAGCCCCACATCAGCGTGGCCGAGCTGGGGGCGAGCGTCGCGGGCTTTCACATCACACGACTGCTCGCAAGGACCGTGGTGGTGTTTGAGTCAGATGCGCAGCTGGACCAGGCATTCCTGGATACCCTCGGCGGGACGGTGGTATTGGCTAAAGAAGCCGGATCCGGGCGACGATCCATCGATGACGTGCCGCAGGCGGTGCTGGATGCCGTGAGCGGCGTGAAGGGAAAGGCGACCTTCAGCCTGCGCACCCACGGGCTTGCGCCCTCGGCCGTGCGTGACCTCTACCGCAAGGCAAAAATGCTCCTGAAAAAACACGGCAAGCCTTCGCGCTACGTGGGGAGCGAACACAAACCGGCGCCGTCCATCGTGCTGCACGAATCCGCGATCATCGACGGCAAGGCGGGGCGCGAAATCTGCGTGCTGCAGGGCGAGGAATTCTTCTGGTTGGGGACGACCGTCGGCGCCCAGGACATCGAGGCGTACTCCAAGCGCGACATGGAGAAGCCCGTGCGCGACACGACCGTCGGTTTGCTCCCGCCCAAGCTTGCGCAGGTGTTGATTAACTTTGGGATGTGGGTAGCTTCCATCAATCAGCAATCAGCAAAAAAATCCGACGTCCGCTTGCCCGCCGAAGCGAGAGCGAAGGCGGGAAGTCCGAAGTCCGTCACCGTCCTCGACCCTTTCTGCGGCACGGGCGTGATCCCGATGGAATGTTTACTGCGCGGATACGCTGTGCTCGCGTCCGACAAATCGCAGAAGGCGGTGGACGGGTGTGAGAAGAACCTCGACTGGCTGCGGCGCCGCCAACACATCCTCAAAACCGACGTGCCAAGCGCAGTGTGGAAGCAGGACGCCGCCAAACCCTTCGCACTCGAGAACAAGCCGACGGTGATTGTGACCGAAACCACACTCGGACCCGCGCTCAAAGACCGCCCGTCGCTCAAGGAAGTGCAGAAGCACAAAAGCGAGAACGAGAAAGTGCAGGAAGCATTTTTGAAATCGGCGGCGGGATCGCTGCCCGGCGTGCCGCTGGTCGTCACCTGGCCAGTGTGGTACTACTCGCGCGGCCCCGTGCAACTGGAGCGCGTATGGAAGACGGTGGAGAAACTCGGGTTCAAGGCCGTGCTGCCTCCCGGCATGCGCGAGTCGGGCGCGCATCCCACCCTCCTCTACCGCCGCCCCGACCAGTTTGTGGGGCGCGAGATCGTGCTCTTGCGTCCGAGTAAGAATTGAAAATTGAAAATTGAACATTGAAAATTCATCCGCCATCGTGGATGCTGCAGTATCCGCAAAGCTCTCAATTTCCGTTATCAATCTTGCGCATGTTTCGCTGGAGAGTAACGGCACAGTGGTTGATCATCGCCTTTTGCGTGTGGCACATGGCGGCGGTGGGGATCTACAGCGTCCCCGAGAGCGTGGCCGACCCCAGCCTCAATAACCTGCGCAATGCTTTCGTGCCGTTCATCCGGCCGTATCTGCTTCTCACGAGCCAGTGGCAGCAGTGGAACCTCTTCTCGCCCGACCCGCTGCGGCGGGTGGTGGAGTACCACATCGAGCAGGCGCGCAGCGACCGCTGGGTGACGGTGAACGTGATCGCGCCGCGCACGCTCGCCTGGTGGCGCAACGCCGACGAGCTGAAGATGATGAACAACCTGGAGAATGACGACCAGAATACCCTCCAGCTGCGCATCCAGTACCTCAAAAACCAGTGCGATGTGCTGCATCTGCCGCCCGACGCCAAGGTGCAACTGGCCTTTGAGTACTACGTGATGCCGCAGGTGGCGCGCGGCCAACCGCTCGACTGGTGGAACCACTGGAAGCCGCAGTGGACGCGGGTGGTGGGGGCGGCTACTTCCTGTCCATCAATATGAAGGAAAATGCGATTATTATTGGCCTTCAGGAAGGATTCCGAGGGATCCGAAGATTCCGAAGATACCGAGGATATTCTTTTTTCGTCGGATTCCTCGGACTCGTCGGTTTCTTCGGAATCCCTGTAAGGACTATCACATTCTCTCAACGCTCACGGACATGACCCTCTCCTCCCGTCTCCGCCGGTTCTTCTTCGCACCCGTCACGGCCAGCCCCTGGGGGCTCATGCGCATGGCCTGGGCCTTCACGGTCTTCACCTACATGCTGGGGCAATGGCAGGACGTGACCCGCTACTACAGCGACCGCGGGATCCTGCCCAATGCGCTCTCGCACGTCTTCGTCCGCTCGCAGTTCCGCTTCACGATCTTCACCGGCATCACCGACCCGAAAGCGGTGTTCTTCGTGTACTTGATCCTGCTCTTGAGCTGCCTCTGCATGCTCCTCGGCCAGTGGCCGCGGCTGATGACGGTGGTGAGCGTGCTGCTGCTCTTCTCCTTCCACGAACGCAACCCCATGCCCCTTGGGGGCGGCGATACCGTGCTGCGCGTGCTCGGGCTCCTCCTGATGATCGCGCCGGGCATCAAGGCGTTCTCGCTCCCGCGGCTCGATTCGCAATGGCACTTCTGGAAGAAGAACGGCGCGCTCCTCCAGCCGCTCACGATGCCGCGCTGGCCGCAGGTGCTGCTGCAGTGGCAGCTCATCGTCATCTACCTCACCTCGGCGTGGGACAAGATGAACGGCACGATGTGGTGGGCGGGGACGGCGCCGGCCATCGCCTTCCATCACCCGCACTTCGCGCGGTTCCCGGGGGTGATCGAGGACACGCTGAGCCTTTTCTCGCCGCTCATCGCCTATGCAACGCTCCTTTTTGAATTACTATGGGTGGCGCTGCTCATCCCTCCCGTGATCAGCAAAAAAATCCCGTGGGTGCGAAGCGGCAAGGCCAGGCGGTGGCTGCTCATCGGCGGCGTTCTCTTCCACGGTGGGATTTTCGTCTTCATGGATGCCGGATCGTTCTCGTGGGCGATGATGACGGCCTTCCTCGGGATGCTGCGCGACGAGGACATCGCGGCCATCAAGGCGTTCTGGAACAGGAACTGGACGCGGCAGACGCGCAGGACGAAGAAGCGCATTGACGTCCTCTACGACGGGCGCTGCGGCTTCTGCTGCCGCTCGGTCTTCTGGCTCGCGATCATGGATTGGCTGGGGCGGCTGCACCTCGTGAATTTCCACAACGCCGTGGCGCGCGCCGACGCCGTGCCCGACCTGACCTTCGAGCAACTCAACCGCTCGATGCACATCCGCCTGCCCGCCGTAGCATCAGAGAAGACACGAGATGAAGAAGCGAAGGCGGGAATGCCCGACGGCCGCACCTACGTGGGTTTCCGCGCCTTCCGCCAGATCGCCCATCACCTGCCCCCGCTCTGGCCGCTCGTCCCCATTGCCTACCTGCCCGGGGCGGCCTCCATCGGCGACAGGGTGTACCGGCGCATCGCCGACAAGCGCAAGAAATGCAACCATCAGGAATGCATGGTGTAGGACGAAAGCGCATTCCAGAAGCCCTAGTTGACCCGCCTGCGATATGCGATACTCTCCCCGTCCGGTCTTTTTATAGATCTCACACTCGCGCCTCGCGTCATCCAAAAAAACCGCTGAAGGCAAGCTCTGCTTGCCTGGAAGCGCACCACAAAAGGGAAAGGGGTGACCGCGAGGGGAAAACCGTTAGGTTTTCCCATCGCGCCTCATTCCCCTGTAGCTTCCGCCTTCGCCCGTGATTCAACCTCTTGGATGGTTAACAGACATGCAAGAAGCAAATGAGTAAGGCTACGGCGGACGGAATTGCCTCATTCCAATCGTTCCAAGGTCATTTGTCACCACCGGTCCCCTGTAGCTCAGCGGTAGAGCAGGGCGCTGTTAACGCCAAGGTCGCTGGTTCGAATCCAGCCGGGGGAGCCAAATTTGGCAGGCGGGCTTCAGCCCGACTGGCAAATTTTCCTCTGCTGGATGAGAAGTTTACCCTGAGCGAGTCCCGAGCCTGTCGAGGGACGAGTCGAAGGGAATCCAGCCGGGGGAGCCATAATATTTTTACTTCCACAAACCCAACCAGAATCCTTGCACCTCCTCCGAGGCTCCGGCGAAGTTTGCCGAAGGCGAATGGAGAGGGGCCGGGGGAGCCATAAACTACTCGCTCACTACGTTCGCTCGAGTTCATAGCAGTATCAACCGCCATCATGTTTCTCAGCTGAGCCCAAATTCTTGAGCTTCCTCCGAGGCCCTGCACCTGCCTGCGGGCAGGTAGCTCGCAGAGTTAAGCATGACCGGGGGGAGCCAGACTTGACAAAAAA
>CAZAUW010000094.1:0-4535 GCA_964488295.1 uncultured Candidatus Peribacteria bacterium | reverse complement strand
GGCGGTGGTGCACTCGGGGGAGGATCTGGAGGCCTACGTGGAGCAGGCCGCGCTCGTCAGCCCCGATGCGCCGGTCGTCATCTCCAAGTTCGAGCAGGGCGCGAAGGAAATCGAGTTCGACGGAGTGGCGCAGAATGGCGACCTTCTCCTCTACGCGGTCTCAGAGCACATCGAGAACGCCGGCGTCCACTCGGGCGACGCGACGATCGTGCTGCCGCCGCAGCGCGTCAACATCGCCACGCTCCGCCAGCTGAAGGACATCGCGAAAAAAATCACGAGGGCCCTGCAGATCAGCGGGCCGTTCAACATCCAGATCCTTGCCAAGAGCAACCGCCTGAAGGTGATCGAATGCAACCTGCGCGCCAGCCGCAGCTTCCCGTTTGCGAGCAAGGTGACGGGGGAGAATTTCGCGGTGCTCGCGACCCAAGCACTCCTGGGTCGCGCGCCGGAAGGCAAGCGTTACCAGACGATCGACCTGGACCATGTGGCAGTGAAGGCCGCGCAGTTCAGCTTCAGCCGGCTGCGGGGCGCCGACCCGCGGCTGGGCGTCGAAATGGCCAGCACGGGCGAAGTGGCATGTTTCGGGGCCAATGCGGAGCAGGCGCTGCTGCTGTCGCTGCTCGCCGTGGGCTTTAAGATGCCGCAGAAAAACATCCTCGTGACAATCGGCCGGCTGGAAGACAAAGTGGACATGCTCCCGGCCATCCAGACACTCGCGGAAAAGGGCTTCGCGTTCTTCGCCACCCAGCGCACGCACGAGTTTCTGCTCTCGCGCGGCGTGAATTCGGCGCTTCTCCACAAAGTCTCCGAACCGCGCAGCCCCAACATCCGCGAGTACCTGGAGCAAAAACGAATCGAGCTCGTCATCAACATTCCCACGCACTCGAGCGGCGACGAGCGCACCGACGGCTACTTCATCCGCCGCATTGCTACCGACCAGGGCATCCCGCTCATCACCAACGTCCAACTGGCCAAACGCGTCATTGAGGCGATGATGCAGGAAACAGTGGAGGAGCTGCCGTTGCTTCGGTGGCCGGAATTGCTGCAGAGTGTATGAGCAGACGGGTATATCGGTGTATCGGTCCCAAGATTCCATAGTGCGGAGGGCAAGACTCGCTTCACCCCGATACACCCACACATCCGAAACCCGGGATATGCCGCGAATCCCCTTGCGAAGACCGTTTCCCCACGTACAATACCCCGGTTCCCCGTTTTTCCCATGGCCGATGATCCACTGCTGATTGATGACGACACCGATGCTGCGCAGGCCGGCGACGCCGGGTTCGGCGACGATGATGACCAGACGCTGGTGACCAAAGAAGGCTTGAAGAAGCTCAAGGAAGAACTGCACCATTTGCAGACGGTGCGCAGGCAGGAAGTGGCGCAGCGGCTCAAGGAAGCTATTTCGTACGGTGACCTGTCGGAGAACTCCGAGTACGAGGAAGCGAAGAACGAACAGGCGTTCGTGGAGGGCCGGATTCTGGAACTGGAGCTGAAGATCAAGAACGCCAAGATCATCGCCGAGAAGAAGTCGGATTCCAAGCGGGGCAAAATGATCGACATCGGCTCCACCGTCATGCTGCAGAACAAAACCGACAACGACGATCCCGAGCGCTACACCATCGTGGGGTCCACCGAGGCCGACCCGCTCGACCACAAGATCAGCAACGAGTCGCCGATGGGCAAGGCGCTGCTCGGCAAAATGAAAGGCGACATGGTGGACATCCATTCCCCATCGGGGATGGTGGAGTACGAGGTGCTGCAAGTCGCATGAAGTTTTGGTGATTGGTTACTGGTTTTTAGTTTGTAGTTCGTAGTTTGTAGTTGAACCAATAACCAGTAACTCATCGCAAAAGTGACGTCTTTACCAACGCGCCGCAAAATTCTAGTCTATCCCCATGCCTGACGACACAAACCCGCCGGCAGGGCAGGGGCAACCGGGACTCTCAATCCCCGACGATGTCGCACAGAAGTACCCCGACCTGAACGCGCTGGTCAAGGCGTCGGAGAGCATGAATGATGAGGAGCGCCAGTACTGGGTCAACATCCTCCCGATCATGACGCCCGAACAGGTGCAGAACCTGCGCGACATTCTGGAGAACGAGAAGAAACAGCTGGCGGCCATCGATGCCAAGTACCAGAACGAAATCGACCAGATCGGCCAGGCGGAAGCGGTCAAGAAGACCGACACGGAGCGCAAGCAGAAGCGCACCGAGCGCCAGAGCGCCGAAATCGCCCACAAGGCCGAGGAAGAGAAGGAAACGGAGGATATTTTGAAGAAGATCGAGGATACGGGGAAAGCGGCATGAAGAGCCGGGGAACATGACGCTTCGGGATTCTTCCGTTATATCGGCGTAGCTTCGCCGATAGAGGTGGCATTGCCACAAGGAACAGTAACAGGGTTTACGATGCGAAGCCGTATCACACATCAACCATCTTCATGACAAACTGGTCAATCAACGCAAGCAGCTCATCCGGCGCGTCGCCCGTCGCCTTATAACCCCCGGTCTTCAAGTCGGTATCCGCTTGGGACGCCCAATCGACGAAGGACGTGAGCCTGTCCATATCCACCGACTGCGCAAACGGTAGCAATGTGCGCACCGTGGGGAACGGGACACCCAGGGCGGACGCGATGCCGCCGGGATCGCGGCTGCCTTCGCGCACGGCGAGCGCCACCGACACGAGGTTTCGCAGCGTCCAGAGAAGCACATGCCACACCGAAAAGGGATCCTCGCCATGGGAGAGAAGATTGCGCGTGTACTTCAGGGCTTCCGCTTGTTTGCGCTGGCTGAGGAGAGACGTGAGCTGCCACACCTCGCGCTCGCCCGACGCCACGGCCACCTGGTCAACGTCCTCGCGCGCGATGCCTTTCTTTCCCTTCAGGACTGACAACTTGGCGATCTCGCTTGCCAGCATCTCCTGGTCGTCCCCCACCCTGTCCACCACCGACTGCGCCGCCGCGCCGTCCAACGATGAGCCGTGCAGGGCCGCATATTCCCGTGCCCATTCGAGGAGCGTTTTTCCCCGCAGGGGGGAAAATTCCTTCACGCTGGCGGATTTCAGGAGGGCCTTCACGCCGCCCAGACGCTTGTCGGGGCGCGCATCGCAGAACACGACCACGCAATCGGGATGGATGTGGGCCAAGAGGCCTTCCACCTCCTCCTTGGAGAACTTCGGGGTGCCGCTCACCACCACAAGTCTCTTTTGCGCGATGAACGGCGCCACGCTCACTTCGTCGAGCAACCCGCGGAACGTTAGGTGCGCGCCGTCCAGCGACAGCAGATTCTCCATCCCGTGCTTCTTGCCAAATTGCCCTTGCCACTGCCTCTTTTCCTCCCGCAAGGCAAAGGCATTCTCGCCGGTGAAGTAGAAGAGGTTGGGCATGGAGTTACTATACAGAATGGAGGGCTTGAGATCTTCGGTAACAATTTGCAAGGCTGAATGGTTGAATGGCTAAATGGTCTGCAAGCCAGGAACCATGGTTTTGTTCTGCCCCCCAAACCATTCAGCCATTTAGCCATTCAACCATTTGTGAAGAGGATTTAAATATCTAAGACACAATTTAATTAATAGTCAACATACGCACAATTGAGAAAAGCGGCAAAAAAGCCTATAATAATGAGAAACATGCGCAAAAGACACACCAAGATCACCCGCCGGCAGATAGGGACGATCGCCGTGGGGCTCATGAGCGTGATTGTCGCTTTCGGCATCGGGGTGAACACATCGAAGGACGTGACACACGAGACGAGTGAAGCCGCCGATGTGACGGGATCGCAGCACGCGACGATCCGCGGCGATGTGAACGGCGACGGCACCGTGGATATCCATGACGCGCTGATGCTCCAGGAATTCGCGATGCGGTTAGAGGACCCTACACCAGACCAACGCAAAGCCGGCGACCTCAACGATAACGGGGACATTGACGAGCTCGATGTCCTGATGCTGCTCAAATCCCTCTCGCGCAGATAACCATCATGCAATGCTTCCTTCGCCATTGCCGGCAGTGGGGATGGCGGGCGGGATTGCTGCTTGCCGTATGCGGCGTGGCGTGCATGCCCGCCGTGGTCTTCGCGGCCGACGGGCCCACGCTGCTCCTGCGGCCGCACTGCGAGAGCGCCGCGCAGAACCAGTGCCCGGCGTTCGACGTGCAAGGCCCTGACGCAGTGCGCACACCCGTGCTGAAAGTGGGCGATATCCTCGACTTCGACGTGGTGGTGAATAATCCCGGCAAGACGCCCATCCGGCAGGTGCGCGCATGGTTGTCGTACGACACCCAGGTGTTTGACGGCGTTTCCGTGACCATGGACAGGCAGCTGCCGCTCCCGACCCCAGGCGAATCCGATTTTTCCTTCGCCGACGGGCAGGTGAAAATCGGGGCTTCGGCCGAGAACGGCGCCGAATCCACGGATCCGATCATCGCGATCGCGCGGGTGAAGCTCTACGTGAAGGCCCCGCCGACGGGCCCTGCGAGTCCCATCAGTTTCTACGACCAGATGGACACGACCAAAGGCCACACGTTCATCGCTACCGCC
>CAZAUW010000093.1:0-4539 GCA_964488295.1 uncultured Candidatus Peribacteria bacterium | reverse complement strand
GATTTTGCCGCCGCGCTGCACGCTGTGCGTCATGGCGCGGCGCGCCGCCTCGATCTGGCGGGCGGTGAGTTCCCCCGCGCCGATGCACTTGAGACCCACCGACCCGAAGGCCAGGGTGGTGCCGCGCGTCGCCTTGCCGTAGAAGTTTCCACGGTTGCGGTGGTGCTTGCGGTATTTGAGCTTTTTCGGTTCGAGCATGGGAGTAAAGAGAAGATAGATGCGATGCTAAATGGTTAAATGGTTAAATGGTTGATAGATCTGATGCTCGCCTGCGAACCATTCAGCCATTTCACCATTCAACCATTCGTAGCCGAAAATGAAAACGTAGGAACTCATGCTGCAGCCTTGGAAAGCGCATCCGATTGCACTTGCTGGATCTTCTTGAACACCATCCCCTTGTACACCCACACCTGGATGCCGATGGTGCCGAACTTGGTGATGGCGTGGCGCTTGGCGTGCTGGATATTGGCGCGCAGCGTCTGGAGGGGGATGTTGCCGTCTTTAAAGAGGTCGTCGCGCGCGATCTCAGCTCCGTTCAGGCGCCCCGAGACGGTGATCTTCACCCCCACGGCGCCCGCCTGCATCGCCTTCTCTATCGCCATCTTCACCGCCCGGCGGTAGGGCATGCGGCGCTCGATCTGGCCCTGGATGGTTTCGGCGATCACCTCGGGGTCGCTGTCGGGGCTGCGCACTTCCTGGATCTCCACGCCGAAGTTGCCACCGAATTTCCTCTCCAGGTCTTTACGCAGCTCCTCGATGGCGGCGCCCTGCTTGCCGATGATCACGCCCGGCTTGCTCGTCATGATCGTCACGGTCACCTTCTTGCTGCGCTCGATCGTGATCGCGCTGATGCCGGCGTCCTTCAGTTTCTCGCGGATATGGCGGCGGATGCGAACGTCCTGCAGCAGGAGGTCGCTGTACTTACTGCCTTTGGCGAACCATGTGCTCGGCCAGCTGTGCGTGAAGCCGATACGGAAGCCGTTAGGGTTGACCTTTTGTCCCATAGATGAGGGTGAGCTGGAGGAAGTAGTGTTAGGAACGTGCCGAAGAATCAGAGGAAACAGACGATTCAGAGGAATCAGAGGATCTCTTCTTCATACTCTCTGCCTTCTTGGATGTTCCCTTTGAAGAACGCGAGATTTTTACCTGAGTTTTGGCTTCCTGTGAAGCACTTTCATCACTCTTCTTCTGATTCGCCTGCCCACCGGAGCCTTGGCGCAGGCGGGTCTGATTCTTCTCCTCCTCGGGGAACCCCAGCACCAATTCCACATGACTCAGGAACTTCCGATACGGCCGCATCTGCCCCCGGGCCTTGGGCATGCCGCGTCGGTACGCCGTGCCTTGATTCACCACGATGGTTTTGATGACCATCATCTGGGGATCCTGCTTGTCGTTGTGCGATGCGTTGGCGATGGCCGAGCGCAGGAGCAGTTCCACCATGCGGGCGCCTTTCTTGTTGGTGCGCCGCAGCGCCTCCACCGCATCGGGCACGGGCATGCCGCGCACCATCCTGGCGATCAGGTTGGCCTTCTTGGGGGCGATGCGCAGCGAGAGGGCAGTAGCTTTCATGAGCGAATCGAAAAAACTGTAGAGGAAGAGCAGCCGTCAGCTTCCAGCTTCCAGCTACCAGCTTGTTTGTCACTGACAGCTGATGGCTGAATGCTGAGAGCTCGTTGGCCGTTGAGGAAGCAACGATGATGCATTACTTAGCAGAAGAGGGAGCGGCCGGGGCTGGAGCGGCGGAACCGGTGGCGCCGGGTGCCCCGGCGGGCGCAGCCACCGTGGTGGCGGCCTTGCCGCCGTGGCCCTTGAACTTCGTGGTCCAGGCGAATTCGCCCAGCTTATGGCCCACCATCTGCTCCGTGATGTACACCGGCACGAAGTCCTTGCCGTTGTGCACCGCGAAGGTGAAACCGACGAACTCCGGCGGGATGTCGCTTTTGCGCGCCCACGTCTTCACGATTTTCTTCTCCTGCGACTCCACCATCTTCATCACCTTCTTGAAGAGCTTGGGGTCGACGTACGGGCCTTTTTTGAGGGATCGAGACATAAGGGAGAGTGGATGGACTGGAAGGGAAAGATGCGAGGGGGAGATGGTGGGATGGTGAGAGGGTTGGATGGCTGGCTTCTTGCTGTCACCATCTCACCATCCAACCATCGCGCAATTGAGTGAAGAATATAAAAGGAAAGGACAAAGATAGTATCACACTATCTCCTCTTCTTCTTACGGATACGGCGACGAATGATCAGCTCATTGCTCTTGCGCACGGACCTGGTCTTCACGCCGAATGCCTTCTTGCCCCAGGGTGTTTTGGGCGCCACGAGGCCGATCGGGCTGTGCCCTTCGCCGCCCCCGTGGGGATGGTCCACGGCGTTCATGGATTTGCCCAGCACCTCGGGCCGCCTGCCCATCCAGCGCGTGCGCCCCGCCTTGCCGATCGTGACGAGATTATGCTCGGGGTTGCTCACGGTGCCGATGGTGGCCGAGCACTCCTTGCGGACTTTCCTGAGCTCGCTGCTGGGAAGCTGCACGAGCGCATAGTCGCCGTCGAACCCCACAAGCGTGGCGGCCGTGCCGGCCGATCGCACGATCTGGCCGCCGCGCCCCAGCTGCAGTTCCACGTTGAACACGCGGAAGCCCACGGGAATGTGCTGGAGTTGCATGCGGTTGCCCACCTTCACCTTCGTCCTCTCCCCGGCCACCACCTGGTCGCCGGGCTTCAGGCTCTCGGGCGCCAGGATGTAGGACTTCTCGCCGTCGGCGTAGCGGATGAGCGCGATCCGCGACGAGCGATTGGGATCATATTCCAATGCAAGAACCTCGGCCGGAACTCCGAATTTGCGGATCTGCTTGAAATCAACGTCACGATACAAACGCTTGTGTCCCCCGCCACGGTGCCGGATGGATACCCTCCCCTTGTGGTCGCGGCCGCTTACGCGCTGCTTGCCCGAGACAAGCGTTTTTTCCGGCTCTTTCTTGCTCAGAGCGGAGAAGTCGGCGATCGTCATCTGGCGTCGCGCGGGGGTCGTCGGTTTGGGCTTCTTGAGCGGCATAATGACAGAATGGAGAGCGGGCCTTCGCGCCCGCAGGATCAGGTGGAATGGGTCTTGAAGGTAGAGAGGTCGAGCGGCTTGCTTTCGGCGGGGAGGGTGATGAGCGCTTTCTTGCCGCGGTGCCGCTTCTCCATGAACCCCGCGCCGAGAGAACGGGTTTTCGGCTGTGTGTAGACGATGCGGACGGATGTCGGTTCCACGTCGAAGAACTCCTTGAGCGCCTTCTTCACGTCCACTTTGGTGGCGCCGTTGGCGACCTGCAGGGTGTAGGTGTGGCGCTCGCCGGCCTTCAGCCGTTCGGCCTTCTCGGTCACGATCGAGCCGATGATGACACGCGAGAGATCCATGATTATTGAGAGGAGGATTCCAAGGAATCCGACGATGCCGAGGATTTTTTGGTCCTCGGACTCTTCGGCTTCCTCGGGTTCGTCGGATTCTTTTTCTTGGCTGAGGTGTTCCGTGCACCGGACTCGGTATGAACCATTTCCATCATCTCACTCTTCTGATTCTTCTGTTTCTTCTGATTCCCTCTGCCAAACATCTCCTCCGCTTTCTTAAGGGCATCGCCCACGAAGACGATGGAGCGGAAACCAACGATGTCCTCGGGATTCAGGTACGGGACGGTGACGGTCTTGAGCGACGGGACGTTGCGCGCCGAGAGTTCGAGGCCCTGGTGACGCTCGGGCGTAACGAAGAGCAGCCGCCGACCGTAGTCGTAGGGAAGTTTTTGTAAGAGCGAGACGAGTGCCTTGGTCTTGATGGTATTGGGATAGTTTTCCAGCCCCATGATGCCTCCTTTCTTTGCCTGCAAGGACAAGCAGGAGCGCAGCGCCGCATGCCGCATGGATTTCGGCATGTCCTTGCTGAAATTCTGATCCTTACGCGGGCCGAACGCCTTGCCGCCGCCGCGAAGGAGTGGGCTGCGGATAGATCCGCGGCGCGCGCGGCCGGTGTGCTTCTGGGCGTAGAGCTTGCGGGTGGACCCGGCCACTTCGCTGCGCCGCCGCGCATGGGCCACGGCGGAGCGCCGGTTGGCTTGCTGACGGATGACGGCCTGATGGATGAGGCCCATGTTCACCTTGGCCTCAAAGAGACCGGCCGGGAGCGTGAGCGTTCCGGTTTTCTGGCCTGTGGAGGAGTAGAGGTCGATGGTCATATGCGTGCGGTAGAGACGCCCCATGGGGCGTCTTTACTTATCGGGAGGTTCAGGGGTGACGTAGACGAACGCCCCGTTGGGGCCGGGGATGGGTCCTTTGACGGCGATGAGCCCTTTGGCGGGATCAGCGGCGACGACGGACCGGTGATGGAGCGTCACTTGTTCGCTGCCCATGTGGCCAGCCATGCGGTGGCCTTTGAGGATGCGGCCGGGCTGCTGGCGCATGCCGATGGATCCCGGCTCGCGCTTGAAGTGCGACCCGTGCGTGGCGGGGCCGCCGGCGAAGTGGTGGCGGCGCATCACCCCCTGGAAGCCCTTGCCCTTCGAGA
>CAZAUW010000092.1:0-4579 GCA_964488295.1 uncultured Candidatus Peribacteria bacterium | reverse complement strand
TTTGGAAAACAGATTGCGCGAGCGGTTTGGGTTCGAGGGGACGCCGGTGCGGTGGGTGACGAAATCGTCGTCGAGGCGGGCAAGAAAAGACTGACCGGAAATTTCCTTCCGCCCGCTGCGGATTTCACGCGTAGTCTCTGGTGGATGGGAATGGGGGGAATGTCCCATGTTCACTATGCCTCAACCATCAAAGAGCGTTTCCGTACGCGCGGATGAGAACCAATAACGAGAACACGCCTCGCTATCCCCTTCCCTTCTTCTCATCCCTCACCCGGCTGTCCTGCCGGATCGGGAGCGGGAAGTCTTTGATCGCCTTTTCGAGCTTGTCGAGCAGCACCGACGGGTCGTCATCCAGCACGAGGTTGGGCGGCATTTCGCGCTTGCAGAGCTCCTGCACGATGTGCGGGATGTGGTTGCTGATGCCCCCGGAATTGGTGAGGATGCCGATGGGACGGCCCTCGTCGTAGGCGATGGTGAACTCGTTGAGCGTGCCGATGCCGCCGCCCACGAGCACCACGGCGTCGGACGAGCGGATGTTGATGATGTCGCGCTCCATGAACCCCATGCCGGTGTAAATGATCATGTCGTGCTGGTGGGGCGACAGGTACTCATTGATGTGCTCGTACTCGGAAAACGCCGGCGACACGCCGATGGTGAACGCGTGGCACTCCTTGGCGCCAAGGAGGGCGTCATTGGGCAGGCCGGGGCACGCGCCATTGATGAAGATATAATCGCGCTTGCCGATTTCGCGCCCCAGCGCCCGCGCCTTCTCCCTGGCGACCGGATCCTGCGTCTGCGGCCCGTTGGCCGATCCCATCACGCCGATTTTGAGACGGTGACTGTGGGGCATGTTACGCGAGTATAGCAATTGGGTACTTCCGCTTTGGGGTGAGAAATATCCGTTCTCAGATTTCTTGACATTATAGCATAATTTTATAAAAATTCCAATACTATGAATGAGTGGACGCTCAAAGACGTTCAAGACATTGAAAAGGCATTTCATCGCGGAGAAATCGCGATCGACGCTGCGAATAGTCGTCTCAGCAATATCATATGTGGAGCAACATCAAAAGAAGTTCACAACAGAGCGTGCGATGTATTTATGAATTTAGGAAATTCATCGAAGCGGCCGGGGATTCTGACTCCTCCTGTCATCCAGAAGCTACAGCCCGCGCGCACAACGACATTCCCATATCGTTCACCGGTTGAGATCCAAATGGCCAAAGAAAGACATAGGGGTGAAATTGAAGCAGCGAGAGAGCGTCGCAGTAAGGAAGAAGCAAAGAGAAAAGCAATGAGCGAAATGACGAAAACGTTGGAAGAAATGTTGGGCAGAAGACCCGCCGGTCCGTTCCAGGAAGCCTACGAGGAATTTATCGCAAATGCGGACGGTGACGACCTTTTTGATAGATTCCGGGCCCACATAGAGCAAGCGGGCGCAGATATGGACCAATTTGCCTCTTGGCTGGAATCAGTTGCCGCAAATGGCCTGATGAGCGCCGAAGCGCTCAAAAATCACAAGAAAAAAATGCAAAGCTCAAAAAAAACCCCGCTAAAAAAGAAGAGCGCAAACAAGAGTATTCTCGATTTTTAAGCCGCATCAGGGAAGATATTTCGCCCGGTTGGCGTTCTGCTCGTCATTCGTCACCGCATAATGAATCTGTCCGTTCTTATCATGCAGGTAGTAGAAGTACTGTGAATCCTTGGGATGCAACGCGGCCCGGATGCTCGCGATGCCGGGGTTGCCGATGGGGCCGGGGGACAGGCCCTGTTTTTTGCGAAGATTATAGGGCGAATCAATCCCCAGATCGGATTCGGTGAGCGGACCCGTGGGTTTGCTGAGCACATACCGCACCGATGCATCCACGCCGAGGATCATGTGCTGCCGCAGGCGCTTCCAGAGGATCCCGGCCACCATCGCCCGTTCCTCATCGCCCTTCGCCTCCGCCTCCACGAGCGACGCCATCGTGATCACGTCATTCAATGAATGGCCTGATGCGGCGATGTCGGACTTCAAGGGCAAAGCCACCTTGGCCTGGAACGTACGGAGCAAGCGCGCGAGGAACGCGCTCAATTCAAAATGCTGATCCACGAAGTATGTATCGGGGAACAGATATCCCTCCACCTGTCCGCCGCGCGATGCCAGGTCCGGGGCATGCGGCAGGAAGCCGAATGACGAAAAATCGCAGGCCCTGGCGCAGCCTAGCACATCACCCGCCTGAGCAACGCCCTTGTCGGCAAGCAGCGCGTCAATGTCTTTCACCGTGAACCCTTCCGGAATGGTCACGCTGATCTGCTGCGAAATGCCCTTGCCGAGGATGCCGACGATCTGGGGGATGCCCATGGAAGGGCTGAGCAGATAGTCCCCTGCCTTGAGCGACGCGCCGTGGACTTTGGCGTACACGAAAAACATCGTGGGCGACCCGATGATGCCGTCTTTGGCGAGCAAATCGCCGATGCCCATGGCGGAGAGGTGCGCCGGAACCGTCACCCGCCGGTTTTTACCGTCATTGGCATCCAGCGGCCGCAGCGACACCTGATACCACAGAAACAGAATGACGAGGGCGCCGCCGAGGATGAGGACGCGTTTTTTCACCCGATGATGATACACGATGGAACAAAATTTCCGTCATGATCAAAATGATTACGATGAAAAACTATCGCGAAGCCCGCACTTGTTGCGGGCTGGAGCGATTCCATAAAGGGAAAAGAGAGTACTTGAGAGAAAAACCGTAGGTTTGTCTCTCAAGAACCTGTCGGCAACCCCATCTCCCCCATCAACCCCTGCATGCGCTCGGCGGAAATCACCTGCGCTTTCTTCATCGCGCGGTTGAGCGCATGGATGAGGAGAGCGGAAATGCGCTCGCGGTCCACTTCGGGCGCGATCGCAATCGAGATGATCTCCATCTCGGCCGACACGACGACTTTGACACCCGAGGCCTCGGCTTCCACGTGGATGTTACGCAGCTCTTTCTTAACTTTCTTGGCATCCCGCTGGAGCCGGAACATGTCGCGCGCTTGGGAGAAGGAAACCATGTGGGGAGTGTAGCAGAGAGAATGAAGAAAAAGTGCCAAGTAGCATGTGCCAAAAAATAGGAGGTCCTTCCGTAGTATGGAACTTATATTTCCTCTGAAAAAAGGCAAAAAACTCACCTATTGACAAGAAATTTTTTAATGAATCTAGTGGTATTCAGATTCTTCCATAAACATAGCGACATGAATACACCTCTGATAGACAGAACTGAAAATTTTGCAAATGCCGTTCGAATGATGGCAAAAAATATACCGTATCATTACCGGTATGACAGTGACATCAAACAGCTCCTGCGTGCATCTGGATCGGTAGCAGCAAATTATATTGAAGCACAGGAAGCGTCGAGCAGAAGAGATTTCCTCTACCGAATACGAATTTGCAGAAAAGAAGCCCGAGAATGCTGTCTATGGCTTTCACTGCTGCGAAAAGCATTACCCGACAACCACCAATTGATTTGTGATGAATTGCATCGAGAAGCACACGAATTGCTACTCATCTTGAGCACAATAGCAAGAAGGGTCGAGCAAAGTCTCCCGAAAAAAGCACCGAATGTCAGACCATGATACGCCTCCGCGATTGAAAGATAACAAATCTCTGCTTCGCTCCGTATATTTCTGAGCGTCGATTTCGCTACGGCGTACGGGAAGTGGAAGTTTTCGCGTTCTTCGTTTGCTACGTTTCAATTGCAAGTTCGTATGACTATGAAAAAAACTTGGCACTTGCAACTTGCTCCTTGGCACGTCACTTCGTAATCCCAATCCTGTCTTCGATTTCCTGGTTGACAAAAATCTTCTTGCGGCCGTACTTCATGCGGCTGTACTCCTTGATGAGCTCGGCCATCTTCTCGTTACGCTGCGATTCGTCGTAAATGGTCGCCATGCTGAAGGGGCGGCTGGTGGTGTTGTTGATATTGAGCTTTACGTAGCAGTTGAAGTTCGGGATGCCGATGACGTCTTGTTCCGAGAGGACTGGCGCCATTTCTTTAGCCATGTACTCGGCGTCCTCGGCGCCGATCTTGAAGCTGAGGATCGTGCCCACGTTGCCGAAGACCGCGTCGCGCATCTTGGTGCTGGCTTGCTCGTACTCCGCGGTTTTGCCGACGAGCTGGCCGATGTACTGGTGGGCCATGATGAGTCCCAGCTCGTACTTGCGGGCTTCCGAGAGGATGGTGGCGAAGGCATCGGTGACGAAGTTCTGGAACTCGTCAACATACAGGTAGAACCGGCGGCGGCTCTTCTCGGGCGTGTCGGCGCGCGAGAGCGCGGCCATATTCACCTTGTTGACGAAGATGAGGCCGAGGAGCTGGGCGTTGATGTCGCCGATCTTCCCCTTACTCAGGTTCACGAGCAGGATCTTGCCCTCATCCATGATCTGGCGGATGTTGAAGGCGCTCTTGGGCTGCCCGATGATGTTGCGCATGGTGGTATTCGTGACAAACGGCCCGAACTTGGCGGAGAAGTACGGGATCATCTCTTCCTTTTCGCGCGCGCCGGTCTTGGCGATCTCATGCTCCCAGAAGCTGCGGACGACCACGTTCTTGCATTT
>CAZAUW010000091.1:0-4589 GCA_964488295.1 uncultured Candidatus Peribacteria bacterium | reverse complement strand
ATCATCGCCACGCAGCGCCCCAGCGTGGACGTCATCACCGGCCTCATCAAGGCCAACATCCCCACTCGCATCGCGTTTCGGGTGGTGAGTTCGGTGGACTCGCGCACCATCATCGATGGCATCGGCGCCGAGGATTTGCTGGGGCAGGGCGACATGCTCTACATGACGGCCTCCACGCCCAAGCCCATCCGCATCCAGGGGATCTTCACTTCCACCAAGGAAGTGGAGCGCGTGATCAATGCGGTGAAGATCGCAGGGGGCGGCAAGCTCACCGAGCAGATCGGGCTGGGGCAAGAAGAGCAGGAAGACGGCGAAGACGACAACAGCGCGCTGGCAGGCACCGGCACCATCGACCTGGACGCCGACGACAACGGCGGCGACGACCTGTTCTTCGAAGCCGTGCGGGTGGTGCAGGAAACCGGCAAGGCTTCGGCAAGCCTGCTCCAGCGCCAGCTCAAGGTCGGCTACGCGCGCGCGGCGCGGCTGCTCGACATTATGGAGGAGAAAGGCCTCATCGGCCCCGTGGACGGCGCCAAGCCACGCAAAGTCTATTTGACGCAGGAAACAGTGGATGAGGACCGGATGGCAGCCTGATTGTGGCCGCAGGACAACGCGAAGGATGAACTTGACAAATTTGATTTACAAGGCAAAAGTATCAGGATTTTGACTATGCGTTCATCACTCCATGTCCTGCCGGCAAGCCTTGGGGTTGGCAAAAACAGCCCGTCGTTGGCTGAACTTTTCAAGAGCTGGATGGGGGCGGATGAAACCGATCTGGTGAGGTTCATGAGACAGCAAAGAATTCCTCTTGATGGATATCGTCCGCATGACTTGAAACGCGTTCAATTGTACGGAGAGCAGGTTCGCACTCACCTTCAATATGAGGGATTCGGAATGGATGCATATGCCATCAGAGAACAGGCGGTGATGTTGTTGCGCGGGGAGAAAGTCGCGTAGACACTGATGACGATATTCGCATGGCATACGTGACCCTTCAATGATACGAAGTTACAATTGAAAGGTAACAAACGAAGAAAGTGAAAACTCCCGCTCCCGTATGCCGCAGCGAGATCGACGCTCAGAACTATACGGAGTGAAGCAGAGACGTTATCTTTTCATCGCGAAGCCGTATGACAATCCATTCCAAAGGCAGTATCGCAGAATGGCTGAGAGAGAAAGAAAATCTCCTGGAAATCCCGTTCCTGGAAGAAGTATTCAGACAAAAGCATCAAGACAACGGAAACAGGTGCGCTGAGGTCATGAGGGTCATCGCCTGCGTGGAAGAAGAATTGGATCACTTCCTGGAGTCCTGCCCGCCCTTCGTCCGCATAGCCTTGCAAAACCTGGCCGACGGATTACCGAAAGACGTTGCCATTCCGGATCCGGATACTTCCAGTCCAGAGGAGATCCAGGACTTCCTGCAAAGTATTATCGTCTATGGATACGGACAAGAGATAGACTATTGCAGACGCTTGTATGATGCGCTGATGCTGGTTGTGAATGATGATTCCCTGCAAGGCGTGATGATGCAGATTATGAATTGCTTTCGGTTGATACGTGTGATCCGCGACCGCTTGAAGGATGTGGATGTATGGGTGAACAATGAGATCCCGGATATCTTTTAATTGGTATCCAACCGACGCATGCAAAAGATTCTCCTGGCAACGCGAAACACCGGCAAAACGATCGAGATGCGCGAAGCGCTTGCGGGACTTCCCTTCACATTGGTCACGCCGTCACATCTGTCGATCGAAGGTGCACCGGACGAAACCGGATCGAGCTATGCGGAGAATGCGACGATCAAGGCAAAATTTTTCTATGACCGTTCCAAACTTCCAACGATTGCCGACGACTCGGGTATCCAGGTGGACGCGCTCACGGATGAACTGGGTGTCTTCACGCGCCGCTGGGGCGCTGGGCCGGATGCAAGCGACGAGGAATGGATCGGATATTTTTTGGAACGGATGAGGAAGGAGAAAAACAAGCGCGCGCGGTTCCTCTGCACCATTGCCCACATCGATCAGGATGGACGGGCACATCTGTTTGAAGGAACCTGCGACGGCGTCATCACAGACGAGCTCGAAGCGGAGTATCTACCCGGGCTGCCGATCTCTGCTTGCTTTAAACCAGATGGCGAAGATCTTGTATTCTCAGGGCTTTCTATTGAACAAAAAAATAGAACGAGCCACCGCGGCAAGGCATTGTCAAACCTCAGGGAATTTCTTTCGGCACAAACGGATTTGTCTTTTCCGGGAAATACTCCGCGAAGATCTCGCTGATTGCTTTCCTTTCAAAAGGATGTTGATCCCAACGTGATTTCAATGCCGCAATCAAGTCCTCCGGTTTACAGAGCGCATACCACTCCAGCATCGCGCGCAGCCGCGCATTTTCCCGCCATGCCTGCAGTTCGCTCAAACACAGCCCTCCGGCAAACAACAGCGTCACAATAGGAGTGTCCCGGCGGTTGTATGCCTCAATAATTCCCAAGCCGACCAGAGTTGCCAAGACATAACATCGAACGTACAAAAGCATTCTCTTGGTCACTCGACGCACTGCAGCCATTTCGACGGCGCTTGGAAGCGAGGGCTGAGTCTGGGCGTCTTTGCATCGGTTTTCGTATTCGTGAATATCCATGGAATCAATGGCGGGAAGCATCGGAGGATTTTTTGTTGTCGCCTGTCGCAGCAGGGAGCAATTCTTCTTCGAGCCTGCGCAGAGCCTGGGCAACAGCTTCGCTGACTCGTCCATTGCTGGAGATCCGCCGTTCTCTCTCGGCATTGAGGAGGAGCCGCATATTCGTTGGGTTGGTCTTGGCAAAGTCACGCAGCGTTTTCCACGCCTCTACTTCGCTCTTTGTTTTCATGCTCCACGATCCTATGCCCAGGAATACGATCGCAGCGGTACATATGGGAACATTCGAAAACGGCGAACTGCCGTCGAAATAACGATACATATCAAGGAAAAAAGAGGTCGCGAACGCAGGGACGAAGAGATTGCCCATCATACCGCGGGTTTGGTTGCACATTGAGGCAATGCCCCTTCGTATGGCTTTCCTTGCATTCTCCATTTGATCAGCAAATCGGTCGGCATCGGTGGGGGTATTGCGGGAATCTTCAAGATCCATAAGGGAGGGATTCTAGAGCGGCGTGAAATCCAGCGCAATGACCTTCGCCCACACGTCGCGGATGAGTTTCTTCAGGTCATCCTTCTCCCTCTGCGTCACCGCGAACACGCGCCGGATCGGGTCCTCTCCCCGCTCACCCAGGAAGTCGAGGACGAACGCCTCGGGGCGCAAAAGCGGGTCGGCCTGTTCGAGCAGAACGGCGTAGAACGTGAGCTGTCGGAAATTGTCACCGTCGACCGTCCGGGAAACCGTCCCCGGCTCGAGTCCGCCGCGAATGACGGACTCGGATTTGGGTTTGCCCGTCTTGTAATCGATCACGGTCGCGATGCCCGAGGTCGCGGATGCCAGATCGATGCGGTCGATCTTGCCCTTGAGCGGAATGTCGCCGAGACGGGCATGGAAATCGCGCTCGACCGCGTACAGAAAGGGCGCGCCCGGGGCGAGCGTCTCATCGAAGTACCTCGCAAGTGTTTCCTGACCGAAGGACGCCAGGTTCTGCCATTGTTTCTCCGTCAAAATCGTCTTGTGCTCCAGGTACCACGCAAACGCCTCCAGAAACTGTTCGCGCGTGAACGGCTTTTCGTTCTTGCGGGCTGCGGCCCACTGGCGCAGCGCCCAATGAACGGCGCTGCCATAGGCGAAACGGCGGAGGTCTGCATCCTCGAAATGCTGGGGCTGCTCGAGCAAGTCAATGCGGAGGAATTCCTGCGGATCATCGAGGAAGCGCCGAAGCGTCGTGGCGGAGAGCGCAAAATTCTCGAGCCGTTCCCGGAGATACGCGGTGAGTTCGCTCGTGAAATCCGGCGTGACCGGGTGAAGGAGCAGCGACGCCGCCTCGGGGTTGCGGAGACTGCCGCTCGCTTCCGGCAATGTTCCCGCCTCCGCGAAGAAGGCGGACGGGGCGATCGCGCGGCTCTTCTGCCCGACGGTCTGTTCCCTGGGGCAACTGAAAAAGAGTTCCCGCTTGGCGCGGGTCATCGCGACGTACGCGACTCGCCGCTCATCCTGACTGCGCTCGAAGTCCTTCTGATCTTTCCCCCATCCAAAGAGGAGATCCTCGGGGACGCTGACCTTGGAGACGTTCTTACGTTTGTCCCAGTGCCCATCACGGAAATTGACGAGAATGACGGTCGAGAATTCGCGTCCCTTGCTCTGATGCGCTGTCATCAGCTGCACGCCGGACACCACGAGGTGCGGGAGCGTGTATGTCAGTCGCACGTCACCGATTCTGGGGTCGGCATAGAAGGAGAGGTCGTTCGAGAAATCCCTGAACGTGTACCGGGGATTCTCCAGGCACCGTTCTTTCACGTGGCGGAAGAACTCCTCGATAGCGGCGAGGTCAAGCGGGGCAAGGATGGATGATGCCTCTCGATTCCGTTCAGGAGATGCAGTCGGGCCTTGGGTGGGGCAGAGCAAACCGCAATCCATGAGGGTGTTCTCGAGCGTTTCGAGGACCGTTCTCACG
>CAZAUW010000090.1:0-4597 GCA_964488295.1 uncultured Candidatus Peribacteria bacterium | reverse complement strand
TTTTCATCAGAATTAAAACTCTATTCAACAAATTCCCCAACTGGTTCCTCAATTTCGAATCGTATAATTCGCCAAAACGTTTCCACGAAAAATCGCCGTCATTGCCCACGGGGATCTCGTGGCTCAGGTAGAAGCGCATCGCATCCACGCCGTATTTCTCAATGACATATTGCGGCACCACCACGTTGCCGATGGACTTGCTCATTTTTTGGCCTTCGGATGTCAAAAACCCGTGGATGAGCAGCCGATCGGGCGTACGCACGCCCGCATGATGCAGCATCGCCGGCCAGATGAGCGCGTGGAACCGCGCGATGTCTTTGCCGATCACGTGGGTTACTTCGGCGTCGTTCCAATACTTTTTGGCCATTTGCGGATCATCGAAATAATTCAACCCCGAAATGTAATTGGTGAGCGCGTCGCACCACACGTACATCGTCTGGTCGGGGTCATCGGGAACGGGGATGCCCCAAGCCAAGCTGCTTGTGGGGCGCGAGAACGAGACGTCCTCCAAACCCTGATCGAGGAGCGACATGGTCTCGGGCTCGCGGAACGCCGGAATGATCTTGTAGGAACTCTTGAGCAGTGTTTTGAGGAAATCCTGATCTTTGCTGAGGGTGAAAAACCAGTTCTGCTCGGTGACTTCCTCCGGCGGGATGCCGTGGTCGGGACAGAGGCCGTTCACCAGTTCTTTCCTGGTGACAAAGCGCTCGCAGCCGGAGCAGTAGAGGGCGGTGTAATCGCGCTTCTCGAACACTCTGGCCTTGCGCAATCTTTTCCACAACTCCTGTACCACCTTCGCGTGTTGAGGATTGCCCGACGTGTGCATGAAGGGCTCGTCGTAGGAAATGTTGAGCCGCCCGTAGAGATCAATGAACTTCTGCCTGTTGGACCCTACGAATGCGGCCGGGTCCTTCCCCGCCGCCTTGGCCGCCTGCTGGATCTTGATGCCGTGCTCATCGGTTCCGATCTGGAACCTCACGTCATCTCCCCGCAAGCGGAACCACCGCGCGATCACATCGGCCAAGACCTTCTCGAGCACATGGCCCATATGGGGCGGCGCGTTCGGGTAATCAATGGCCGTCGTGATGTATTGGGGCTTTCTTGACGACATGGTGAAAGGATAACAGAAAAAAAAGAAAAATGGTTGAATGGCGAAATGGCTCATGCGCATGTACATGCTTGCAACCATTCAACCATTTAACCATTCAGTCATGGCATCATCGATCACGCTCCCCCCGCCGCCGACATCAGCACCGTCATCACATACGTCACGATCGCGTCGGCACACAGGACCAGGATGAGTCCCAGCACCGTGTAAGTGAGGATCTTCTTGGCTTCGGTGAAGCCTTCCTCGCTGCCGTGGGAAATGATCATGCGGATGCCTGCGTAGATGATGATGAGCACTGCGAGCGCCCCGATCATGCGCAGGATGAAATTGGTGATGGAGAGTGCGACGAGCGCCAGTCCTCCCGACCCCACATCCGTATGGGGAAAGTTGCTCTGGAGCGCGGCCCACATGGCATCGATGCCGGGCGAGCCGGAGCCCAGCTGCTCGATGGACGAGGCGTGAGCGATGGGGAGAAGGCCTGTGAGGAACGTCGGGAAGGACATCAGAGATTGACGGCAAGGAGGGCCTGCACGCCGGCCTTGGCGATATTGACGATGATGGCGCCCACGATCGCCCAGCGGATCATCTGGCCGGCCTTCTTGAATTCCTCGGCGTTGCCGGCTGCGAGCACCATGCGCATCCCCGCCCAGAAGAACACGATGAAGAACCCGGCGTCGAACACGATCATGATGATGCGGATCACGGACGGCACCAGGCCGCCCGCGCCGAAGAGGAAATTCGTGGGGTTGGCCTGCCCGTAGTTTTCGGTGGTGACAAACGACACCAGCGTGGCGGCGGTGATGGCGATGCCAAGCCCGCCCAGGGCATAGACGATGGCCTTCTTGGCGGTGGAGATTTTCCCGTCATCGCCGGCGGACGCGGCCATCTGGATCCCCGCAAACACGATGAAGATGACGGCCAGCGCGCCGGCGATTTGGATGAGCAGCCCCGCGGCAGTGGGGAGGACGCCGGTGTAGAGAAGGTTTTCGGCCGGCTTGCCGCAGCCGGGCAGGCCCGTGCAGATCACGGGCGGCAGCGCCTGGGCATGGGCCAGGGAAGGAGCGAGGACCAGGAGAGCGGCCGAAACGCTGAAAAACAAACGACGCATCTTATTTGAAGAATACGGGATTGAGCGCGTGGAGGATGGTGGCCGAGAAGAGGATGAGGAGCAGCCCGCCAAGCGAGATCATCAGCCGGTTGATGCCGGCGCTGCGCTTCCCCTGGTCTGCGCCCGCGAGCATGATCTGGATGCCGCCGATGACCCCCATCAGGACGGCAACGGCGGCGCCAAGGCCCACCACCCACGGGTAGAGCAGGTTGAAGTAGAACCCGAAGGCGCCCAGCGGCCCGCCATTGGTGGGAATCTGACCCACATTGCCAACCGGCTCGAGGAGTTGGATACCCTGCTGGGCAAAGGCTTGGATCGGCGCCAGCGAGAATGCGGCCAGGGCTGCCGCTGCGGGGAATGTGTGTTTCAGGGACATCGAAGAATTATACCAGAAATGGCTTACAAAAGCCATGTCTTCAACTTTGGCTTACCGTGGGCGATACCCGTGGGCGAAGGCCGCCCTCCCCTGCGCCGCGGCCTTGTTGGCGGCATCGCGGCCGCGGTACTTCTTACCGTGTTTCCCCCACCGGTAGTAGACGCCGTTGCTGTCTTTTCCTCTGTGAACGGGCATGGGCGAAAGCAATGATCCTATGATTCTATGCCCAAACAATTTCTCTTCAAGAAGATTCTCAACGTACCGAAACTCCCCCTCGCTTGCGTCACCTCTAGAACCTTGTAGCATCTGCTGGCCGCGTTTGTTTCGTATCGGTATCGTTCTTTCAGCTGGCGGACAGGATGTCGAGTGGAAGCAGTTGTTCTATGATTCTGTCGGTCTCGTGCGCATGTAGCTCAGTTGGCTAGAGCGTCGCCTTGCCAAGGCGAAGGTCGCGGGTTCGAGCCCCGTCATGCGCTCCATCCGGCTTCGCCCCGTTCGCGGGGCTACGCCGCGATGATGAGAGAATAGAAACTCATGAGCCGGATGCCACGGCGCAGTCCCGATTTTGCATCGCAAAATCGGACGAAGCCGGGCACACTTTTCCCCTATGCTTTTCGTGTACTCTCTTGAGTCTGAGGACGGGATTCACTGGTACGTTGGTTTGACTGACAATGTGCGACGACGATTGAATGAACATAACGAAGGCAAATCAACTCACACCAAGAAATACAGACCTTGGCGGCTCAAAAGCTACACTGCCTTCGCGGATCTTCGTAGGGCCGAGCAATTCGAACGCTATCTCAAATCGCATTCTGGCCGCGCTTTCGCGAAGAAGCACTTGTGATATTCTTCAATTACCTTGCGGGATTAGTACAGTGGTAGTACGCGAGCTTCCCAAGCTTGAGACGCGAGTTCGATTCTCGTATCCCGCTCCAAAGAAATGCCTACGTTGTCTATTCAAAATTCAAACATACGGGGTATTCTGGCAACCATATGAAAACCATCCGCCTCTCTCCTCCGCTGGCCGGACTCGTGCAAGCTGCCGGTTTGGTCCTCTACGTGCTGCTCTTTAGCTGGTTCAGCACGGTAGTTGGGCCTCGCGTCCTTGCGCCGTTCATGGGTCCGCAGCTGCTCGGGATGGCCTTGTTTCTGCTGGCCTTCTGCACGTCCGCACTCATCTGCAGCACCCTGGTCTTCGGCTATCCGCTGATGCTGGTGCTCCATAAGCAGTGGAAAACCGGCCTCCAGGTGTTCCTGTGGACGGTAGGATGGGTCGTTCTGCTGGGGCTCCTGCTGGTCTTGCTCACGATAACCATGCTCATTGGCACACCGACGATGATGTACTGATACGGCTTCGCTTTCAAAGTGATACAGATCAATGTGCAAGAATTTCTACGGGAAGGCTTGAAAGCTACGCCGATATGTTCAGTTTGAAATGGAAATGGTATAAGAGACTGGCAACTCGGAACATCCAGGCTAAGCGAAGTCTAAGAAGTCATGACCCGAATGTGAACGCGTAGGCGCTCACACCCTTGCCATGGAGGTGCATGACCATCGTGTGTTCACCGTAGTCGCCATCGTAGAGGCTGAAGAGATCATGGCGGTCCACGGTGAACGACTTCACGTGCTTCCCGTCAATCTCCACGTCGGCAGAGACGGACGAGACGCCATTCTCCAGCCCCATCACCAAATTGATCTGGCTCCCGAGGAACCTCATCACGATTGTTCCCTCACTGCTCATCAGCACCTCGCGCTCGTCATTCAAAAGCTGCCACGAGCCGCCCAGGTAGTAGTGGTTCACCGCAAAGGATGAAGGCAGCGTGTACGCGGTGACGGCGCCGCCCGGCTGGCCGTTGGCATTGCCAAAGGAATCCCAATTGCGAGAGCTCAGGTACGTCTCGGGCGATTGATTGCGGCCGGAAGCTGATGGCTGACGGCTGGGAGCTGACGGCTGGGAGCTGACGGTCATCCCCATTTCCTGCAGAAGACTCTGAATTGCCCTATC
>CAZAUW010000089.1:0-4759 GCA_964488295.1 uncultured Candidatus Peribacteria bacterium | reverse complement strand
ATGTTGTCGACTGTCTGGATGCTGAGGCGCTTTCCCCGCCGCGAGCGGTGTCCCAGCGCATTGAGCATCTTTGCCACCTGAAAGAGCGGTGAGCCCCCCGCACGCAATTCAAACGCCTTCACAACCGCCTTGGCCTCTTCCGGCACGGGGACGAGGGTCGGCAGGTTGTCCTCCCGTCGATGCATCCGGTAGCCGTAGGGCGGCAGAGCCGTCCAGCCGCCCCGCTCGATCACTTCCTGCGTCCCCGCCTGTGTGCGTTGGAGAATCTTCGACCGCTCGAACTGCGCGAAGGCGCTGAAGATGTTTTCCGAGAGTTCCGCTTCCGCCGTCCCGTCGGCAATGGACGGCTGGTTGACCGAGTAGAGTTCGATCCCGAGCGCACGGAACTGCGAGCGCAGAATCTGGTGCACGAGCGTGTCGCGCGAGAAGCGGTCAATGTCCTTCACCAGCACGTACCGGATGCGGCTTTTGTGCTTGGTGCAGAAGTGCACCATTCGCATCATCTCCGGCCGATCCTGCCGCGCTCCGCTCTCGTGCTCGATGAACTCCCCAAGTACCTTGCAACCGAGTCGCCGAGCCGCTTCCCGCGTGACTTTCAACTGGTGCGGCAGCGAATTGTTCTCGCTCTGCTCCTCCGTCGAGACGCGGCAGTAGATCACGGCGCAGTTCTTCACGGAGACACCTTACCACTTCTAGGATTTTTTTCGAGATTCAAATATGGGTAGCTCCGGCTGGAGCTTTTGCAGTTCGACATAGGTATCAATGATGATTCCCATGAGATCCTCCTTCCACGTTTGGTTGCGCTCTCTATTCCAGCGCAGCGGCTTTACCACGTACGGGCGGGCGTTATAGATCTTCTGCCATTGCTGTGCCGAGTAAGACATATGTCGCGTTGTTACCACGCAGGAAGCGATGGTGCACGCGATTTTATAGTATCACAACACTATTTTTTCATAGTTTTCATTACATTTCACTTCAGTTTCACTTTCTTGAGAAGTGTTTGGCACTCCAAAATTTTAGAGAACACTTGATGCGACTTGTTTCCCTGTTGTTGTTCAAAACATTCAGCGAAGATGAGAAGAAAGCAGCCTATCCCAGCTTTTCTTCATCTTCGCGTATTCATCGGGGCATCGTTCGAGACGCTCCTGTGGAAGCGTCGAAAAGTAATCCGCGAAGAGAGCATTCTGTGGATCAGCACCGTATACCCAACAGATGAGATTGTTGAGCCTCTGGGGATTCAGCGAATGTTCATCCGCCATGGCCGATAAAATTTGCTTTTTCTTGCCCGGCAATCCTTGCAAGGCAAACCAGTCTGCTCCGTCAAGCACGGCCTGTTCTCCACTCTCCCCCACATCAATGAGAATGTACGTCGACACTTGATCTGCGGCATCCTCCTCCCTGCCTGTGGCCGGAAGATCCAGTACATCGATCAGCGCATGCCCCAGTTCGTGATAGAACACATATAAGGCAGTGTTCGTAACTTTTTGGCTTAATATTGGTTCTTCGAAGTCCGTAGAAGCGAAAGACAAAGTTATACTCTGAAGTAGCTCGTAGCACATGACGATCCGATGCCCCTCAGCATCGTAGTATGCATTCTCTTCTCCACATTCATCGAACACTATCGGCACATCCAGAGGAAGCTTCAATGACTTGTTCAAGTCCTCCGCTACCTTTTCAAATACCTGGTTTTCCCGCAAATAGTTTTCCCACGACTGATATTTCGGCGATGGAATGTACTCTACGGTGAAACGACCATCTCCGGTTTCCTGAGAGGACGGGGTATCTTGTGTCTGATCCGGTGTCTCTGAATTACTGCTGCTCGTCTCTTCGGATTGTGCCGACGAAACGGCTGCTGCCTGTTGTTGAGAATTATGGCTGCTTACCTTTGTGCTCTGTTCGGGCAAACCGGAAGAATTGCCGATTGACGGAAATTTGCAGGATGAAAGCGTTAGAACAATGAAGTAAACAAAAAGCTTTCTCATACGAGGATGAATACGACAACACGAAGGGACACCCGGCTCGGCGACCCAAGACATCGGATGGTTTCCCACCTCAACGCTTGACCGAGGCACGGATGCCCCTTTCTGCGTTGAGGATTTGATGCGGGCACGTAAAGCCCGCCGAGGTCTTGGGTCGGCTGCATGATAGCAAAAATCTCTGTTTTGCGGAATAATAACCGCGATATGTTGGATGAAAGCAACAAAGTCTTGGCCTCTCTCCGATCTTCGTTTACACGAGAAGATTTAGAGGCTATTGATGGATGGGCGAATGCTGTGGGTACAGCCGGATGGTATAAATTTCAGGCTGCAGCTCAGATTTATGCGGCAGAGAAGATTCGAAGATCAAACGAGAGAATCGCGGCAGCGAATGAGAAATATGCGAAGGCCATGATGTGGCTAACAGGAGGTTTAGTATTTGTGGGAATCCTTCAAATTCTGCTTACACTAATCCGCAAGTAAAATTGGTTAACAGAACAGTGTTACGATCTGGATAAAAAATCCGAAAGTAATGAACCCAATTCCTAGTCGGAATCTTGGGAAGTCTATTACAGCAAGATATAACTTTCTTCCGCCTACTAACTGATGTGCGTCCCCGGGATTCTTTTTCACAGAAAAGGCAAGAAACAGCGAACCTGAAAATTGTGAAATTGCTGAGAGAATTTTTAAAATCATCAAAATTTCAGAAGCGTGTGCCATATGTAGTATTTGTGGAACCGCATTTTTCACATTTAAGAGGTTTTTCGGAATCCTCACCATTGTCACCAATGATCCATTGTTCAATTCGATGGCCGCAATTTCTGCATTCAAATTTTAATACAACTGTCACAAGCGAATAGTAACATTGTTCTAATCCCGCGCGGTAGTGGGGATAGCGGCCGTGATCTTTTTCAGCATGGCCAGCATATCGGCTTCTTCAAGTTTCTCCTGCATCACAGCCGCAATCTGCTCCATGTAGGGTATGATGGTGTTCCAATTTGTTCGTATTTGGTCTGCCACGTAAAACTGCGCGCAGCAAAGCGAGCAGCTTGTTTTACGTGGGACGTGGCGGCGCAGCCGCTTTACGTCCCTGCGTGCAGTCACGTGGCGCAGCCAGCAAATTCACAGAATGGATACCTGCAGCGAGAAGCGAACGGAGTGAGTGGAGGAGGAACCGATGGGCTATACTTGCGCCAATGCCGTATTATTTTTACCTCGCTCGTTGTGCGGATGGGTCTCTCTATGCCGGAACGTGTAACGACCTGGAGGAACGTGCCAAAAGGCATAACGCAGGAAAAGGCGCAAAATACACACGATCACGGCGTCCGGTGCGATTCGTGTACCACGAAGGGTACCCGACGCTCACCGAAGCCCGCCGACGGGAAGCGCAGGTAAAAACTTGGAACAAAGCAGAGAAAGAACATCTTGTCGCAGCGCACGATCCACTTGCGGCCTAGGTTCGATTGCTAGAACAAGGCACACATGCGGTTTTCGCGCACCGCGCGAAAAACCAAAGAATTGACCGCAATCATTTGACAAATTGCAATATTTTGCCGATAATACGCCTCCAATTCTTATACCACTTTATGCCTTTCTCTGGCGAAAAATCTCATCATCCGATGCAGGGACATGATGGAGAAACACCCCCGTCAACTTCTGATCGAAAGCCGTCCCATGCTCCCGATCCCAAAAAAAATGCGGTGAGGGCAATCATTGCCGGCACGGTGACGACAACGGCAGCGTTTGTGTTGCTTGGGCTGCAGACGCTGCGCCTGTCGCGCGAGAACGATCAACTCACCGAGCGCAATGACGAGCTCGGCGCAAAGGTGACGGCGCTCACAAAAGCCCACGATGACACACGGGGATTATTGGAAAAGGTAATGCATCAGCAATATGAACAAGGGGAACGTCGCTTGTCGGATATCGCCGATCAAAAATCCCGTGAGGAACAATTTGCGCGGGGCATGGATGCGCGGCTGCGGGAAGATGCCGAGGCCGTGGAAGCGTCGCGCAAGGCATCGGAGAAACAGGTACAGGACCTGCGGGCAGAACAGCTCGGCCTTTGGCAGGCCGAAAGGCAACAGCAAAGGGCGGACATGGCAGAGATGCAAAACCGTCTCGACGATAAAATCGCCCCCTCGGCATCGAACCTGCTGGAAACTCTCCACAAGCAAGAACCAGTGCGGAAGATGTCGCTTGCGCGCTACACCCGAAACGCCATGGCGGTATTCATCGAACCGGAAATGCAAGAAGGGAAAGCGGAAAAACCCGCGATGGATGCGCGGATACTTTCTGCCTTGCGGATTTTCGTGGGCAACGATCATCCGCTCTACAATTTCGATGCAATCGAGCTTATCCCGGCAGGAGACGTGGACGGCAAAGATGCCCAGGGATGGTACGTGAATCTGCCACGCCACCAGAGAGGAGGCGGCATCCCGGAAGCCGCCAGGGAGCCCCGCCACACTCCCTCATACGTCGCGGTCCTCCACGAATTCGCACACCATGACGGCACGACGGTATTTGAGGTGAAGGGAAGATCGAAACCAGAGCCAGGTCTCAAGGACAGTGGGACCCTCGAGGAGATCGAACAGTCGGCCCGCCTGGCCAATGCGCATGAATTCATACTGCGGCAGCCCAAGGGGTATCAAACGCTGGTTGGAGAACGCGGTGTGAAACTCTCGGGCGGCGAGCGACAGCGTGTGGCGCTGGCCCGCGCATTTCTCGCCGATACGCCGGTGCTCGTGCTCGATGAAGCGACCTCGAGCCTCGATTCGGAGTCCGAA
>CAZAUW010000088.1:0-4850 GCA_964488295.1 uncultured Candidatus Peribacteria bacterium | reverse complement strand
TACTTGAGGCCGACGTTCTCAAGGAAGCTCAAGCGGGCGATGATCTCGTGCAGGACTTTTTTGACGATGGTGAACTCGTATGGGGTTAAGCTTCCAGCTTCCAGCTTCCAGCTATCAGCTTTCGTTTTCTTGCTGACAGCTGACAGCTGATTGCTGACAGCTTTTTCTGCTTTATCTTTCTGTGCGGGAATCAGCTTCTCGAAGAATCCCTTCGCCTCATCAATGCTCATATCCGTGGCGTCCACGATGTTCTTCCCTCCCACCGTCACCCCGAGGATCTCTTTCTTCAGGCGGCGGCCGCCGCACGAGTTGCAGGGCAGCTCCAGCATGTACTCCTCTATTTGGGTGCGCATGTAGCTGGAATCGGTCTCCTCGTGGCGGCGCTTCAAATTGGGGATCACGCCCTCGTAAGTCGTCTGGTACGTGCCGCCGAACTTCATCGAGTTGATGCGGATCGTGAGCGGGTGCGGGTAGCCCCACAGGATCGCCTGGCGCTGCTCTTCCTCCAGCTTTTCCCATGGGGTGGCCATGCTGAAGCCCATCTCGCCGGCCAGGGCTTCGAGCAACTGTCCCGTAAAGCCGCTCCTGCTGGCCGAGGTGGCCCACGGATGGAGCGCGCCTTCGCCGAGCGCAAGCCTGGTATTGGGCACCACCGCGCTCTCGTCCACCTGCAGGATGGAGCCCAGCCCGTGGCATTCCTCGCACGCGCCGTGCGGGGAGTTGAACGAAAAACTGCGCGGCTCGATGTCGGGGATGTCCTCCTCGGGATGGTCGGGGCACACGAAGGATTCCGCGAAGCGCGTCTCCTCGTTGGCGTCGGTGTCGAGCACGATGAGCGACCCCTCGCCTTTCTTGAGCGCCAGTTCCACGGAATCGGCCAGGCGCGTGCGGTTCGGGTTCACGGATGCCGCGCCGGGCGCCGCCGACGCATCGTTCGCTTCCAGGTCGCGCACGATCAGCCGGTCCACGACGATCTCGATCGTGTGGGCTTTCTTGGGATCCAGCTTGATCTCTTCCTCCACCGTCATCACCTGCCCATCCACGCGCACGCGCACGAACCCCTCGCGCCGGATGGCGTCGAGGATCTTCACGTGTTCGCCTTTGCGGCCCTGCACCATCGGCGCCAGCAGGAAAATTTTCTTCCCTTCCGGCATGCGGGCGATGGTCTCCACGATCTGGGTGGGCGTTTGCTTCTGCAGCATCCTGCCGCAGATACTGCAGTGCACCTTGCCCACCTTGGCCCACAGCAAGCGCATGTAGTCGTAAATCTCCGTCACCGTCCCCACGGTGGAGCGCGGGTTGCGCGCCGCGGTCTTCTGGTCGATCGAAATCGCCGGGCTCAAGCCCTCGATGGATTCCACCTCCGGCTTTTCCATCTGCGCGATGAACTGGCGCGCGTACGCCTAGAGGCTCTCCACGTAGCGTCGCTGGCCCTCGGCGAAGATGGTGTCGAACGCCAATGACGACTTGCCCGACCCCGAGAGCCCGGTGATGACCGTCAGTTGGTTACGCGGCAACGACACATCGATGTTCTTCAAATTGTGCATCCGAGCACCCTTTACAACTATTTTTTCCATAGGGCATAAGGAGGGGAAATGTGGCAAGCTCGTCCTGAGCCAGTCGAAGGGTGGGCGCCTTTCACAATGATTCTGTCCATAGGCAGGAAGGGGGCGGAACAATCCGACTGCGCTCTGCGGAGTTTGTCGGACAAGCAAAAAACGCCGTCGGCGCGGCCGAGCGGCGAAGGCCTTAGCGTAGCAGGAAAATCGGCGGAAGTCTAGGGTTTGGGAGGGATTTTCTTGAGGATTCCGAGGAATCCGATGACGCCGAGGAACCCGAGGATCCTTGTATTTCTTCGGTATCGTCGGACTCTTCGGATTCCTCCTCTTTCTCGCTTTCCTCCTGTCTTTACCTCATACTCCTTGTCTCATGTTCACCGGCATCACCGAAGCAACGGCGAAAGTCCTGCGCAAGACGGAGAGCGGCCTCACCCTCGAGCGTCCGAAAGGATTTGATGATATAAAGAAGGGGAGCAGCCTGTCGGTTGCGGGCGTGTGCCTGTCCGTGGTTGCCTTTGCCAAACAATCCATGTCCTTCGAGGTCGTAGGGGAGACATGGTCCAAAACGAATCTGGGCGAATTGCGCGCAGGGGATTTCGTCAACCTGGAGCGAGCGCTCGCGGCTGGCGGCCGTTTCGACGGGCATATGGTGCAGGGGCATGTGGAGGGGGTAGGGAAGGTGGTCGATCTTGCTGGTTCAATTCCCTCTCCCCCCGGCCCCCTCCCCCATGGGGGGAGGGGGAGCATGGATGGCGGGCCTTTTCTGAAAGAAAAAATAAATCCAACCATCCTGAAATTCGCACGATCCATGAGAAAAAAACCCACGAAGGCCGAAGGACTGCTGTGGGATGCATTGAGACGCCACCAATTGTCAGGTCTGCTTTTTCGCAGGCAACATCCGGTCGGCGGGCGCATACTTGATTTCTATTGCCATCAACTGAATCTGGGAATTGAACTCGACGGACCTATTCATGATACCAAGACTGCCAAGAAGTACGACCAGGAGCGCTCGGATTACCTTTTGGAGAATAGAAATATCTCCATCCTTCGTTTCAGCAATGAAGAGATCATCCATCATCTCCCATCCGTCCTTGAGCTTCTTACAAAACACATACACACACATTCCCCTCCCCCACGGGGGGAGGGGGTAGGGGAGAGGGAACAGGGCGTTGCGCTCACCATTGATATCCCGCCTTCCCTTCTCCCGTTCATCGTCTCCCAAGGTTCCATCGCCATCGACGGCGTGTCGCTCACCGTCGCCTCGCTCAAGAAAAACCTCTGTACCATTGCTCTCATCCCGCTCACGCTCACAAAGACGACTCTCGGCACTCTGCGCAGAGGTAGCTGCGTGAACATCGAGACAGATATTGTTATGCGTGCTATCTATAAGAGGAGCAAGCAGAATGCCTGATTCTGGCTGAATTTGACATTTCATAATTAATATTTTATTATGTGAAGTAATTGACTGTGAACAAATGAGTAGTACGTTCCCAGCGCCCCCCTATGAAGCAATTTAATTTCTCCGTAAGTGGATTGCGCGAAAATTTAAGGAGGTTGAGAGCAGAGGCAGGACCAAAGAAATTCCCAGAGCTATTTCGTGATAAACATAAGAGCGGCGCGATATTCAAACATCTCGAAAAAAGCTACGATTCTTTAAGGGTTCTGATGCGACGTGCTGTGTTTGAGGCTAATGACGACGAACTGACGGAAGAATTCAAGTCCTTTGAAAAATTAAACGACATAACAGCGGAGAGCAGATTGAAAATAATTGAGAGAGAGATGGGTCCGTATATCAATCAAGTTTCAAAAGCTGGTATGTTGAACGATCTATTGGCCACATCCGATAAGGCTTTGAAAAGCAAGGAATTGATTAAAAGGCTCATGGATATTCACCGCTGGACTGATCATTGCTTGAAAATTATCAGTGATGCTGAGAAAAGAGAAAAGTTGCGTCTGGTAAGCCTCGCTTGGATGGACGACGGAGAGCAGCACTCTGGGATGATTGCGGGTAGAATCGGCGCATGAAAAGACCACAGACGATCGCTGCAATGGCCTCAGCGCAACCCTCCTGGCGCATCGGCATTGTGTACTCCTCTTTCTATAAGACGGAGATTGATTCCATGGTGAAGGCGGCGGTGGAGACGCTTGTCCAAGCGAGCATACCCGCGGGGAATATTTCGCGCCATGAGGCGGCGGGATCGTTCGAGATCCCGCTCATTGGCGCGGCACTCGCAAAGGCGAAGAAGGCAGACGCGCTGATCGCGCTCGGCATCATCGTGGAAGGCGAGACGCACCATGCGCGCTTGCTGGCCGAGCAGGCGGCACGGGGGATCATGGATGTGCAGCTGACGTACCACATTCCCTTCGCATTCGAAGTCCTGTATGTGCGCACGCTTCGGGACGCGCGGGGGCGATCAAGCGGCAAGCACAATAAAGGAGCGGAAGCGGCGCTGGCCGTGCTATATTCGCTTGCGGAACTTGGGCGTCTGGGTTCTTCAAACATTGAATAACAATAGTGTTCAAGATACCATCGGGGCCTCCTGCCCCACCCTGCCATGCGCCTGCGCCCACTCGTCCCCGGTCTGCTGCTTTTGGTGATCCCGATGGCGGTGGCGGCTGCGTCGGCATTTTCGGACGTGACCACCGACTACGTCTACTACGACCCCGTCCAGAAGCTCGCCGCAATGAAAGTAATCACGGGCAACCCGGACGGAACATTCAGGCCGCACGACCCCATCAACCGCGCCGCGATGCTGGCGTTGCTCTACCGCGCCTCGGGCAAGACGCCCGATACCAGCGCCCGCAAAGCTTTCAAGGACGTGCAACCGGGCAGCTGGTACGAGCCCTACGTGCTGGACGCGGCGCTCAAGGGCTACGTGCAGGGCTACGCCGACAAGACCTTCAAGCCAAACCAGCCCGTGACGCGCGCCGAGGCGATCAAGATGACGCTCACGGTCTTGGCCATCCCCACCGCCGATCTCACGGCCAATGTGACGATGTACGGCGACGTCTCCTCCTCGGATTGGTACGCGCTCTACGTCCACACCGCCCTCGCCCGGGGCATCTTGCCCATTGCCACCCAGTCGGAGGCGGACTTCATGTCTTCCACGCTTCTCGAGCGCGGCGAGGCGGCGGCGTATATCTGGAACGCGATGCACACGCATCCTGTCTCGTCCAGTTCGAGCGAAATGTCCTCCAGCAGCGTCTCCTCTTCTTCCTCCAGCGGTCCCGCCTCATCGAGCGGCAATACGCTGCAACTGACGTCGGACGGCGCCAACGGCCACCCGGGAT
>CAZAUW010000087.1:0-4917 GCA_964488295.1 uncultured Candidatus Peribacteria bacterium | reverse complement strand
CACCAGTTCGATTTCGAGGTAATCGGGCTGCGCGACCCGAGCCTGGATGCACAATTGATCCACGTGCTTGCAAAGATTCTGTCGGATTTGAAGATCCTCGACCGGCTGACGCTCCAGATCAACAACATCGGCACCGCCGAGAACCGCAAGGCGTACATGGAAGCGCTGCGCGACTTCTTCATCGGCAAAGAGCGCCAGTTGCCGCCGGATGACGCGCGCAGGCTCCAGAGCAATCCCCTGCGCCTGCTCGATTCCAAGGAAGAGGACACGCGCATCCTCCTCAAGAGCGCGCCGACGCTCGACCAATTCCTCACCGACGAAAGCAAACAGTTCCACGCAACCCTACTGGAGTATTTAGATGCGCTGGAGGTGCCCTACGTGCCCAATGCCACGCTCGTGCGCGGGCTCGACTACTACACGCAGACGGTATTTGAGTTTTGGGATTCCAGCGCCGGCGCGCAGAACGCCATCGGCGGCGGCGGGCGCTACGACCCGCTCATCGAGCTCCTCGGGGGCCATCCCACACCGGGGGTGGGTTTTGCGTGCGGCATGGAGCGCATCATCTGGCACATGAAGGAAGCGGGCGTCAGGGTACCCAACAAAGACCAGGTGGACGTGTTCGTGGCGCAGCTGGGGCCCGAAGCGAAGAAGAAATGCCTGACGCTCGTCTCGCAATTGCGGGAGCTCGGCATCCATACCGTCGGGGCGCTCGGCGAGGCGAGCCTCAAAAGCCAGATGCGCCTGGCCGACAAGTTCCAGTCGCAGTATACGCTCCTCCTCGGCAAACTGGAGGTGAAGGAGAACACGATCATCCTGCGCGATATGAACGCCGGCAAGCAGAAGCACATGAAGTTTGAGCAGGCGGTTCCTGAAGTTATTAAGCTCCTAGGGAAAGAAAATCTCGACACCTACGTGCTGAAGGATCACTTGGGGGAGGTGGATGAGGATTAGTGAACCGAAAACATAGTGTTTGCAATTATTTTGATATAGTTTTATAATGATCATATGGTCAATCCATTTGATCCTGAGAAAGTTGATGAGGGGGAGAGAATAGCCGATCAGACAAATCTGAATATATCAAAAGATTTGCCGACTTGGTCGTTACCGCGGCTCGAAGAATTCAGAGATCAACTCTTGGTTGTGCTCGGATGGCTCAAGACCAATCCGCTCAACAATCCTCAAAATGCCCTTGATATCGAAAAAAAAGAAGATCTGCTCAAGCTAGTTCAAAAGGAAATCGCAATGAGGAATTAGAATCTTTACGGCAACAGCCAAGAACCACATTGAAAAGAAGTAAGGATGGATTAACCGTTCGGTAGACCAACAACCATGCGTCTGTAGACGCACGATATATCGTGGGCCTAATTAACAGTGTTTTTCACCAGCTTTTGATATATCCCCTCCATGGTCACGGCGATCGCTTCCAGACCGTAGCGCGCGTGGACGATCTGTGCCGCTTTGTTGCCGTACGATTGCCTCAGCTCGGGATGGCGCGCCAGATGGAGGATCGCGTCGGCCATCGCCCGGGGATCGTCGGGCGCCACGAGGATCCCGTTTTCCTTTTGGTGAATGTATTCAGGCAAGGCACGGGAATTGACCCCCACGGCCGGTACGCCGCATGCCATGGCCTGCAGGAGAGTCATGCTCTGGGTCTCGGAGGTGCTGGCGATGGCGAAGAGCTCGGATGCCCGAAGGAGCTCTGCTAGCCGCGGCTGGCTGAGGGTTCCCGTGAAGATGACGCGGTCGGCGACCTTCTCTTGGCGCGCGAGCGCACGGAGCGCCGCTTCCTCGCTCCCGTGCCCAGCAATGGCGAAGGTGAGATGCGGCAATGCATCCCTGAGCAGCCCGACGGCACGGATGATCACGTCGATGCACTTCTCCTTGCCAAGCCTCCCTGCGAACGTGACGGCGAAGTCCGAGAGCCCGAAGGATTCTTTGAGCTTTGAGCCGTCGCCGGGCGAGAATGTATCGGTATCGATAGGGTTGGAGACGAGCGAATGCGGCGCGCGCAGATGGTAGCGCTCCATTTCCGTCAGCACCGATTGGGAGGGCGCGATCACATAATCGCAGTGGTTGTAGTACCAGCTCACGTAGCGCAGGCTCAGCCCCTGGAACCAGGTTTGTTTCATCGGGCCGTACTGGTCAAACGCCGCCACCGCCCAGTGGTTGGTGCCGATGAGAGGCACGCCCAGATACTTGACGGCGCTCAGCGCCTCCAAACCGACGCCGAGGAAGGTGTGCGTGTGGATGAGGTCGATCGCTTCGCGCTTCAAGGCATGCCAGCGAAGCAAAGTCGGGAAGACCAGGCGCGACTGGAGCGTGGGGCTGGGGCAATGGATGGACCGAAATCGGCGGACGGAAACGTGCGGGCCGATATCAATTTCACTGTACGGCACTTGGGCGATGCGGCAATCGCGACGCGAGAAGCTTGGCGCGCAGAAGAACACGCGGTGGCCGCGCCGGCCAAGCGTCCTCCCCAGCAGCAGCGTGGAATCCTGGATGCCGCCGAGCTCGGGGTAGAAGTTATCGGTGAAAATCGCGATGTTCATGGGAGCGCCTCGGCAGGGAGTTTTTTCCTTTTCCTTCTGCGGCTGTAGACGATGCTGAGGAACAACACCGCGGCGAGGATGACGAGCACGGAAACGTACGACAGGTATGAGTCAATCTGCGCATACATGGAACCGAAGTAATAGCCGATGAGGACGAAGACGAGCGACTTGGGAATGTTGCCGAGGAAGTTGTACCACAGAAACCGCCAGTATGGCATGCGCGACGCGCCCGCGGCATGGAGCACGAAGAACCCCGCACCGTGCGTCAGCTTGGCGGTGATGAGCGTCTTGCCGGCGTGGTGCTCAAAGTAATGCTCCGCGGCGTGCATCCTCTCCTTCGTCAGGCCGATGTAGTGGCCCCAGCGGTTAATGAGAAGCTTCCTGCCGTAACGCCCGATGGCGTAGTAGATGCTATCGCCCGTCAGGTCGCCGGCGATCGACATAGCGTAGACGATGAAGACATTGAAATAGCCCTGCGAAGCCAAAAAACTCGCAATGACGGTGATGATCGGCCCCTCCACCACCATGATGGGGAAAATGACGGCATAGCGGTACTGCAAGAGCCACGCGATGATCTGGGTGTAGGAGAACATCAGGGGGAGTATAGTGGAAAATTGCCCCTCGAACTACGAACGAAGAAGCAAGAACCAGTCTCATAAACCAAACAGAGCATGTCACACTGAGCACTGTCGAAGTGCGACATGCGGTTCCGTGGCAATATTTCCAGAGCGTCATGGTTCGACAGGGCTCACCATGACAACGCTCGACATTTATGAGACTAGTTCAAGATACAAAACGGCACCTCTGTTGAGGGAGTGATTTCGTTAGCATCTTGCCTGCCCGACCGGCAGGCGGGTGTCTTGCTTCTTATATCTTCGTCACCGGATATCGTTGTATTCCCTCGTCGCCTGCTTGTGGAACAGGAGTTCGGAGGCAAAATTGAGGCCATACACCCAGGCCGAGCGGACAACACCCTCGCTCTTGAGCCTGCGGGCGGAACTGTACACGTAGAAGAGCGGCGAGAAGCGCACGCGGCCGACGCCGCGCAGGCGGCGCGCGATGTTGGTGTCTTCGCCGTAAAAACTGATGCTCGTGTCGAAGCCGCCGATTTTTTCCAGGGCATCCTTGCGCGCCACGAAGTTGCCGCCCACCACCATCGTGCGCGTGAAGAGATATGTGGGCACCGCCAGGCAATACCAGTAGAGCATCACCCAGAAGCGCGAGAACACACCCAGATCGTAGTAACGGTACGGCCCGCTGAGGCAGACGACCCCCGGATCATTGCCAAACGCCCGCTCGATCCTCTCTGCCCACATGGGGGAAATGCGGCTATCGGCGTCGATGTAGGCGAGCAGGTCGCCCCTGGCTTCCTGCAATCCGCGCTGGCGCGCGTGCGTGAGGCCCTTGCGCTCCTCCCTCACCACGCGTACGCCGGGAAACCGCGTGGCCGCCTGTGCGGTGCCGTCGGTGCTCGCGTTGTCCACCACGATCGTCTCCAAAAACTTCCCCTGCCCGTAACGCTGCAAGCTCTCGAGGCAGCCCGGCAGGTATTTCTCTTCGTTGTAGGCAGGGATGATGAGGCTGATAGTCATGGGAGCATGTCGGGGAATCCGATGAGTCCGAAGAATCCGAGGATACCGACGATACAAACGTGCCTCGGAATCGTCGGCTTCCTCGCAATCTTTCAAGGAAAAGAATAACGGGCAAACCCTCAGATATCCAGATTCCTCACGGTCTTTGCGTGAGTCCTTCGACTGGAACTGTCCTGAGCGGCGTCTGAGGGCTCAAGACCCATAGCAGATATGCCAAGCCGTTATATGTCGAGATTCTTCACCATCTTGGCATGCGTCTGGATGAATTTCCTGCGGGGAGCCACTTCCGAGCCCATGAGGGTGGTGAAGACGGCATCGGCTTTTTCGGCATCGTCCATCGTCACCTTGAGCATAATGCGGTTATCGGGATCCATCGTCGTCTCCCACAGCTGCCCGGGGTTCATCTCGCCAAGACCCTTGTAGCGCTGGATATTGGCCTTGCGGGGTTTCTTTTCGGCGGCTTTGCCGCCGGCAGCAGGTATGGAAACCTGCTGCTCGTCCTTGTCCTCGGAATCCTCGGACTCGGACTCGTTGGGTTCTTGCGTTTCCTCGGCCTTCACCCCCCATTCTTTGAGCACCCTGTTCTTCTCGCCGTCGTCGAAGGCGTAGGCCACCTGTTTGTCACGCTGGATCTTATAGAGCGGCGGCTGGGCGATGTAGAGGTAACCGCCCTCGATGAGCTCGGGGAAGTAACGATAGAAGAGCGTGAGCAGGAGGGTGCGGATGTGCGCGCCGTCCACGTCGGCATCCGTCATGATGACGATGCGGTGGTAGCG
>CAZAUW010000086.1:0-4942 GCA_964488295.1 uncultured Candidatus Peribacteria bacterium | reverse complement strand
AGACATCTGCGGACAAGAGGCAAGATACAAGAAACAAGATGCAAGATACAAACGAGGGATGATGAGGAAACGGGCCACTGGCCAACGGGCCTCAAGTCTGGAACAATTCCCGGCAATGCGCAGTCCCCTCACGCCGAAGCATTGGCGCATGCTCATACTGGTCGCGCTCGCGATGCTCGTGGGCGTCGAGGCGTACCAGCTGGTCCAGCGCCTGGCGTTTGAAGTGAGCGGCACATTTGATACCGACCTCACGGTCTTCTTCGGCATGGGCAGGGGCATCCTCAATGGCCTCACTCCCTACCGCGATTTGTTTGAGATCAAACCCCCCGGCATTTTTCTCTTGAGCGCGCTGTCGCTGTGGCTGTCGGGTGATACGAAGGCCTTCATGATCATCGATGCGCTCTGCATCCTGGCACTGCCATTCTCGGTGATCGCCGCAGGATTTTCCCAGAGCTACTTTGGCAAAAAGACCTGGGAGCGGTTCCTGTGGCTCGCGCTCTTCGGGCTTGTCCTGGCGCTCTACGTCGCCGACCAGGCGGGGCAGGGGCGGGTGGAATCGTTTGCCGTGCTGCCCGCGGTGGCGTTCGTGGGCGTGATGGTGATGCACCGGGACCGCCGGGCGCCATCGTGGCTGCGGACCGGCCTGCTCGCAGCCTGCCTGCTCTTCGCGATCGGCCTCAAGGAACCGTTCTTCCTCTCGATGCTTGCGGCGGCCGTCATCCTGCTGCCGTCGCTCAGGCATTTCACGCGCTTGTTCCTGATCCCGCTCGGCATCGCGGCCGCCATCGGGCTCGCCGTGATGGCAGTGCTGGGGTACCTGGAGCCGTACTTCACGGTGTACGTGAAACACATCCTCGGCTGGCACATCTACTATCCCTGGGGGAGTTCGTTTGAGCCCCTGTGGGTGCGATGCATCGACCTGTGGCGCATCTGGCGCAACTTCGACGCCTACTCGATTTTCCTGGGGCTTCTTGTGGGATTGCTCTGGGTGCTGGCGCTCGCGTTCTTTTGGGACGAAACCCGGCCGCGGGGAGCGGAATGGGTGTGGGTGCTGCTGCGATGGGGTGTAGTGACGGTGCTCACCTCCCTCTCCATCGGACTCGCGGCCGACTACTACGGCCATCACTTCATCTTCGGCGTGCCGGCGTACGTGGCGCTCTTCTTCGTGTGCCTGCAAAAGATCGAGGGGCTTCGTGAACACCGCAAACACATCGCGGCGGGGCTTATAATCCTGCTCCTCGTGCTGCTGGGCAGTGCCGCCATCTGGCACCGCGAGCGCGATTACGCCGACGAGACGCGCATCTGGCACGACTGGAGCGATCCCCTGCAGGAGGCCGCCGTCATCACCGACCGCGTGATGGACCAGTGCCACATGGACCGCTACCTGTGGTTCGTGGACCGTTCGCCCACCATGGTGGCCTACACGCGCCACTCACCCTACGGGCCGCTCTTCGTGGAGTACACGCGCTGGCTGCCGGCCTCGCAGCGGTTCATCGACGGCTACGTGGACGCCGTGAACCATGCGCCGATCCTGGTGATGAAGACGTTTAACACGATGGCGATGTTCCAGGGCGAGCAGGAGTACATCCAGTCGAACTTCACGGACCAGCCTCCGGCCTGCGCGCAGAATTTCAAGCAGCCGTCGGTGTATAAGATACTCTTTAGGAAAAATGGCTAAAAAAGAATGGCCGAATGGTTAAATGGTTCGCAAGCGGCACTGACGGTTTATGACATACACTCTGCTACTTGCCTGCAACCATTCAGCCATTCAACCATTTTCAACCACGATACCACTCCACCGTTTCTTTCAATCCTTCCTCGATGCCTGTCCACGGAAAATTTGTCAGTGCATGATGCAGCGGGAGATCGGCGACGAAGGACGGACCCTCGGGTTTCGACGTATCGAACGTCAGGGTCAAATCGGAATGCACGAGGTCGCGGATGAGGGTGGCGAGACGACGAATATCAATGCGATCAGGCGGGCTCACGTACGCGATGCCCGTCGCATGATCCTCCAGCAGCCGGATGACGGCCTCGGCCACGTCGGGCGCGTAGACGAAGGAACGAATCTGCGTGCCGCTGCCCCAGACTGTCAAAGAATCTTTGGCCTGCATTGCGCGCGCGATGAGCGCGGGGATCACGTTGCTATCGGCGGTGAACGTATCGCGCGGGCCGTAGGCATTCACCGGACGAACGGTGAGGAGCGGAAACCCGATGTCATGCGATGCCCTCTCCCATAGTTGCTCGCACTGCGCTTTGCCCGCGATGTACCCGTCCTCCGATTGCTGCGGATGCTCCACCATCCCCACCATTGCGGTGCTGAAGAAAGTGACCGGCAGAGGCTTCTTCTTGAGAACACCTATCAATGCCGATGTCATAGCCTCATTGGCTTGTATGACCTCGTCGCGGTGCTCGCTGTGGTACGCGACGTTCTTACGGAATGACGCCGCGTGGATCAGCTCATCGCAGTCCTCGAGAAGTTTCTCACAAAATTGTTCATCCGCCACGTCACCGACCCTCCATTCGATCTTGTCTTTGGGCGGATCGGGGAATCCCCTGTTCTCATCGCGCGAAGCGACTCTCACGGTCGCACCGAGCGAAATGAGTTTCTCCACGAGGAAGCTGCCGATGAGGGATGTGCCTCCGGTAAGCGCGATGCGGCGGTGGAGCCAGCGGGATTGGTCCATAAGCTGATACAATTGAAACATGAAAATACGCCCGGTACGAGACGAAGATTATGCCGCGATAGCCCGTCTTCGTCGGCAAACCATTCGTACGGTGAATGCGAAGGATTATGCAAAGGATGTCATTGAAAGCTGGTCAGCCGAAGTGGGAGCCGAACACTTCCGAAAGGGCGCAGACGGTAAAAAACGGTGGGTGGCGGTGGAACGAGAAAAAATCATCGGGTTTTGTGAACATACGCACTGCGAGATTTCGAGAATGTACGTGCACAAGGATCATCTGCGCAAAGGAGTGGGATCACGCTTGCTGGAAGCCACTGAGGCATCACTCAAGAAGAAAGGCTGCAAAGAAATCATGATTGAATCGACGGTGACTGCGAAAGATTTTTACGAGAAAAACGGGTACGAAGTTCTTGAGAAAACCGTACATAGAAAAAACGAGAGCCAACCTATTTATAGAATGTCGAAAAAAATCAGATGAATTTCATCAGTCAAAGCAGGTCATCCTAATCTCTGTCGGCGACTACCTCATGAGGTATAGTAAGTAATACTAGGCAAAATATTATGTTTATGACTAAGCGTACTCGTTTGAAGGTTGCAGGAACACCTTAGCCAGCCTTTCCATATCAAGGGCGGCGCTTATTTTCGCAATATATATCCTATGTATTTTTACAAATTCTTCCTTCATAAAGTTATGGAAAGTCTCCGACCTACCTTCAATCCTTTTCTTAAAAGCATTCTCTTGAGCCTCTTTTCTCTTCCACGAAATAATAATTGGATGATACTTATTATCTCGTAAAATTCTATTCATGAGTAATCTTCCAGTTCTTCCGTTCCCATCTTCGAAAGGATGTATGCGTTCAAATCTGTAGTAAAAATCAAACGCTAGTTCAAGAGGATACATACTTGCCTTGTTTTCTTTGTACCACTGGCAAAGTGCAGCAAGTCGTTCCTTTATTTCCTCCCAAGGTGTGACTTCTGAATTCCCAACGGTCACTGGACCCTTTCGTAAGCCAAGTTTATCTGACTCATGTGCCATAAGAGTACTGTGCAGTTTCACAATCCTGTTCACATTGAATTTGAAGTTAGAATTAACCTCTAGAACTGCTTTTATAGTATTACCTACTTCACCTCTGGTTTTTTTCTTTTCTCGCACTTCTTTTTCAACACGATCTCTTGGAACCTTACTTCCTTCAAGCCTGTTTGAGTTATAAATGAAATCAACCAAGAAACCTGTTTCCATAAAGTCCACACCGACTGGTCCCATATTTTTCTTTGCTCTATACAAATCTGATCGCAATGTCTCCAAGCTTTCTAATGTGATATGATGCAAGAAATTGTTGTCCTTGATTTTATTTCTCCAGTAAGCCAGTCTTTTTTTGATTTCCTCCTTTTTCAAAAGGTCATTGAAAATCGTTTCCTTCGCTAAAAGGTTTGGGCTGTTAGCTGGACCAAGTGATTTCTCGATCTTCTCACTTTTTCCTAGAGCAACGAATATGGTATCCCGACCATATACATAGTTGTGGCCGTTAACACAAATGACTCTTTTTTTCATCACTCAATTAACATAATTTATGATCAGACTGGTTAAATACTAGCTGAAACCGTAAATAATACAAGTATATATATACAGGAAATAACACAATATGTGAAAAAAATGCTATGTATGTACCTAAGACTATGCCACATGAAGAGATCGACAAGCATCGATTTTCTTGAATTGCTGTAACGTGCTGGAGACCCGCTCGTGAAAAAAAAGGTTCTTGCCCGAAGACCGGGCCTAGTTATAGCGGAAGGAAAACTCAAGAGGGGCGTTTTCATCCTCCAAGCCTTTATCTTTCATATACCATATTTCAAGGGGTATTCGCCCTGGGCATGACTCTATATCAACTTCCTCCCCCGGAAAAACTCCCGGAACACCTCCACGATTTACTGCAAATCTTCATCGGAGAATCCCTGGTGGCAGCCGATGTAGAAGCCGTTGTCGTTCACCCAGTTCGCCACGGGGTATTGCTCTTTAGGGATATGCATCCACTCGTAGCAGGGCTGGTTGATGAGCGGCATCATCTCGCGGGTTTCCACGTTCCACTGCTCCAGGTGCGCGATGAGGTCGAACTTGGCGAAGGGGGCGTCTTTTTTGACGATGAGGGGGAGGAACATGAACGCATGTTCCTGTTTGGAAGCGTCATACCAAGGCAGCTGTAACCACCGGGAGAAGTCACTGAGTTTCTCGATGAGCCACTTGGCATTGCGCTGGTGGC
>CAZAUW010000085.1:0-4946 GCA_964488295.1 uncultured Candidatus Peribacteria bacterium | reverse complement strand
AGAAATTGCCTTTTTCGTGTCAGGGATTTTTTGTAAGGGTTATGGCTGTTTTTGGCGAGGAGGGCAAATGGCTCAAACAGCTTTTCATGCATATCTGGCGTCAGCAGATGCTGTTTTTTTCTCAACTGTGCTTCCAATCCCTGTATTCCAGCTTCTAATTGTCCGATACGGACGTCCGTCTCGGTCTCATCGATGATCCTTTGCACCCGAGAGGATTCGGGCTGGGGGAATGGAAGTTGCGAGTCTATGCTGAAATTGAAGCTTTCATTATGCTCGTTAGAATCCGGTTTTTTTAGCGGTTCTGACATGAAAATACTATAAAACAATTTTTTAATTTAGTCAAATATTCATGTGTTCTGCATATACCACTCCACTGTCTTCTTTATTCCCTCACTGAACGGAACCTGAGGACTGTAGCCCAGTTTCTTCTTCGCTTTGGAAATATCAGCGACATACCTGATCACTTCGCCCAGGCGTGGCTGCCCGATCGTGATGTCCGACTTGCTCCCGATGAGTTCCTTCACTGTCTCCGCCAGCTCCACAATCGTCGTGCCCTCGCCGTACGCGAGGTTGTAGGTTGCATTCCTGGCGGCATCGAATTTTTCGAGCGCGAGCATGATGCCGTCCACCGTGTCGTCAATGTAGGTAAAGTCGAGACACTTGTCTTTGCCGAACACCATGATCGGCTGGTTCTGGCGCGCCAGGCGGATGAAGAGCGGCACCACGCGCACCGAGTCGTCGTACATGCCGTAGACGTTACTGAAGCGGAAGATGATGTGGTCCAGCTCATAGCAGCGCGTGTAGGCCTCCACCAGCGCCTCGCCGCCGATCTTGCTCGCCGTGTAGGGGCTTTCGCAGTTCTCGATCCTGGCCATATCCTCGCCAAACGGTTTGTCCTCCGCGATATTTCCATAGCATTCGCGCGACGATGCAAACAAGAACTTCGTGACCCCCCGCTCGCGCGCATATTCCAGCACATTGAAGGTGGAAAGAAAATTATCACGCGCGCGGTCAGGATGTTCCACCAGTTCATACACGCGCGCGTTGGCAGCCAGGTGCACGATTGCGTCGCATGCAGGCAGGTCCAGCCGCTTGAGCGCCGAGGCATCGCGCAGGTCGCACAGCACGGTGACGGCGTTCACCTCCATCTTCCACTTGTTCACCACCCAGTCCACGCCCGTCACCTGGTGCCCCGCCTGGAGGAGCTTTTCGCACAGACGGGTGCCGATGGTGCCGGAGGAGCCGGTGACAAGTAGTCTCATAGGTCTGGTGAAGGTTACAGCAATTTTGAGGCAGTTGCATTCGTATGTTGTATATCGTATGTCGTATGTGGTATGGAAACCTCCCGACATACGACATACCACATACGATATACGATCTGACAGCCTGACTTTGCCTACAACAGTCGCTACAATCCGTCCATGAAAATCGCTGTCGTTGGCACAGGGTATGTCGGCCTCGTCTCGGCCGCGTGTTTTGCCGAGCTGGGCCACCGCGTGTTCGGCGTCGATATTGATGAGCAGAAAGTGGCGATGCTCAAGAGCGGCAAGAGCCCGATCTTCGAACCGGGGCTGGAGGAACTGATCCAGAAGGGACTCAAGAGCGGCTTGCTGTCGTTCACCACCGATCTTCCCTCAGTGCTCGCCGACGTCCAGATCCTCTTTTCGGCCGTCGCCACGCCGATGGGGGAGAACCATGCGGCGGATTTGCGGGCGGTATTTTCCGTGGCCGATACCGTGGCCAGCCACATCGATCATGACCTGGTATTCGTGAACAAATCCACGGTGCCGGTGGGGACGGGCAAGAAGTGCGAGGAGAGGATCGCCAGCGTGATTCGCCAGCGCGGCATTTCTTGCCGAGTGGCTGTCGTGAGCAATCCCGAGTTCCTGCGCGAGGGGATGGCGGTCACTGACACGTTAATGCCGGATAGAGTTGTTGTTGGTGTGAACCATGGAGCTGCCAGCAGTCAGCCCTTCGACTCAGCTCAGGACAAGCCATCAGCGATCAGCGATGGAAAGAATGCTGGTGGCAGGAAGCTGGAAGCTGATAGCTCATTCGATGCAAGAACAATGATGGAAGACCTCTACCGCCCCATCACGCGCGTCGGCAAGCCCATCGTCTTCATGAGCCGTGAGAGCGCCGAGATCGTCAAATACGCGAGCAATGCGTTCCTCGCCAGCAAGATCAGCTTCATCAACATGCTCACGGAGTTCTGCGAAAAGACCGGCGCGAACATCCGCGACGTCGCGAAGGGGATGGGATTGGACGACCGCATCGGGCCGCGCTTCCTCCATGCCGGCATCGGCTACGGGGGCAGTTGTTTCCCCAAAGACGTCAAGGCGCTGCTGGCGACTGCGAAGGAGTACAACGTGGATTTCAGCATCGTGGAGGCCACTGACCGCATCAACACATTGCAGCGACAGAGGTTTTTCAAAAAGATTCTCGACGCACTTCCCAAGAAAGCGACCGTCGGTATCTGGGGCTTAGGCTTCAAGCCCAAAACCGACGACATGCGCGAGGCGCCGAGCTTGGATTTGCTCCCACTACTCCTCGCGGCGGGTCACCGCGTGCAGGCCTTCGACCCCGAAGCGATGCCAAACGCCAAGAAACTCCTCCCTTCCGGCGTCTATTTCGCCTCATCGCCGCTCGAGGCGGCTACCGATGCCGATGCACTCGTCTTGCTCACCGAATGGGATATCTTCCGCGGAGCGGATTTGAAGGAATTGAAGAGCATCATGAAAGGGAAGGACCTGTTCGATGGAAGGAACGTCTACGAGCCCAAGGAAGTGGCGGAGGTGGGGTTGCGGTACTGGGGGATTGGACTTTAAGTGACCGTTGATTGCGAATACTCCTCTTTCCCCCATCCCTATCCCTTCCCCCATGGGGGAAGGGGATGTGTGTTGTTTGTTTTTGTTTGAAGGTAAAGCCCCCTTGCCCCCGTGGGGGAAAGGGGGCTGGGGGTTAGGGGGAGGCCGAAGCATGGTTTCCACTTAGTCCTTGTTTCGTATTTGCTTTTTCTCCACACTATTTCTATGAAAATCTTCCTCACCGGCTGCGCCGGGTTCATCGGGTTTCACACGACCCTCAAGCTGCTTGAGCGGGGCGATGAAGTGGTCGGGATGGACAACGTGAGCCCCTACTACGATCCGACGCTCAAGGAAAAACGGCTGGAGATGCTCAATGGAAAGAAAGGCTTCAAATTTATTCGTGGTGACATCCTTGATCGCCCCCTTCTCCATAAGTCCATGGAGGGCGCCGACCGCGTCCTGCACCTGGCGGCGCTGGCTGGCGTGCGCTACAGCTTCGAGCACCCGGAAGAGTACATAGCCATCAACATCCAGGGCTTCTTCCACGTGCTGGATGAAGTGCGCCTCCAGAAGATCCCCGGCCTGATCTATGCCAGCAGCAGCTCGGTGTACGGCGGCAATGGCAAACTGCCGGCCAGTGAAGAGGATAGAGTGGATAACCAGCTCTCGCTCTATGGCATGAACAAAAAGGACAACGAATTGATGGCGCACACCTACCATCACCTCTATGGCATGCCTGTCACGGGACTTCGCTTCTTCACCGTCTACGGGCCGTGGGGTCGCCCCGACATGGCGCTGTTTCTCTTCACCGACGCGCTCCTCCACGACCGCCCGCTCAAGATTTTCGGCGAAGGAAAAATGCAGCGCGACTTCACCTACATCGACGACATCGTCGCGGGCATCGTCGCCTCCATCGACAAGAACTATCCCGAGGAGATCTTCAACCTCGGCTGCGGGCGCAAGGAGGAACTGATGGACTACGTGAAGATGGTGGAGGAGTCATGTGGCAAAGAGGCCAAGAAGGAATTTTTGCCGATGCAGCCGGGTGATGTGCGCGCAAGCCTTGCCGACATTTCCAAAGCGAAGAAGATGCTCGGCTTCGAACCCAAAACGACGATTCGGGAGGGGGTGCCACGGTTCGTCGAATGGTATCGGGGGTATTATAAGATCTGAAGATTTGTTGGCTGGTTCCTCGTTGGCTCGTTGCTCGATAGAAACTATAGAACGAGAAACGAGCCAACGAGCAACGCGACACTACATCGGCACCACCATCGTCCCTACCGGAGTCTCTTTATCCACCTTCACGCCGATCACGTCGCCCTTCTTCCCTTTACTCACGGGCGTGTGGTTGATCTGCATGGACCCTACCTGCTGTGTCATTTCCATCTCGCCCTTCTTGAACACGACCATTTCGCCGACCACGAGGGGTGACTTGAGGTCCACGATCGCCACCCCGATGCGGTCGTAGTAGTGCACCACCTTGCCGATCAATTTCCCGGTCGCCTTGTCCATCGCCGCGCGCACCGCCGCCTTGCGCCGCGCGGCCGCCGGCCGCTTCGCCTTCACCATCGGTTTCTTCATCGTGCGCACTGCCTTCCTTGCCGTCGCCTTCTTCGCTTTCGGTTTTTTGGCCACCACCCGCTTCGCTTTCTTCATCTTCATCGGCTTCTTTTTTTTCATGGTCATTTTCTTCTTCTTGGAGCGGGCGGCCATAGGAGGGGTGGGAATGGTATCCTTCACTGTACTCTCCTGTGAGAACGCGTATCAACAGAAGGGTTTTTCTCTTGTTCGAGGCCTGATTGCAGCATTGACTCTTCAGGAAAATATATTCTTCATCTCTTCACCCACACCTCCGCCGGCACGTCTGCAAGCCTCTCCCATCCCTGCGAGGGAAGGTGCGCGCACGATTGCAGGCAGACGATCGCCTGGGCGTTGTCTGTCAAACCGGGATTGTACCGGCGGATCTCAAACGGGCTTTCGTACTCCCACTCGTGGCCGAAATCCCCGCTGATCAGTATCTCTCCCTCCCGATGCCTGGCGGCGATCGCGCGCATCACCGGGCGCGCGGCTGATGTGTGCGACGGGAGCGGGTTGAGCCAGAGAATGGCAACGGTACAAACGGCGAAGACAGCGACGAAT
>CAZAUW010000084.1:0-4980 GCA_964488295.1 uncultured Candidatus Peribacteria bacterium | reverse complement strand
AAACGAAGCATTGAAGAATGGGCGCAATGCCAAGATCTTCGAGCGCTACCCGATGCTGCGCGACGGAGACTTCGTGCGCTTCTGCATCCATCGGCGCGAAAACTGCCTGTCGCGGCGTCGCTTCCTCTCCATCTGGGGCGCGCTCAAGGCGCTGGTGGAGGAGGGGAGGAACGTCTTGCTGATTTCCATGATCCAGACCGAGGCCGCATTCGAGCGTTTCGGCCTGAAGGCCGACGCGCAGGCGCTGGCCGACGCGCACCCCAACTTCGTCTATTCGCCCGTGTGGCCCGAGTACACCGACGTGGTGGCCGCCATGAGCAAGGCCGCGGTGTGCGCCACCGATTCCGGCTCCATGCAGGAAGAGATGAACGCCATGGGCGTCCCGTGCGTCACCCTGCGCTTCGGCTCCGACCGCAGCGAATCGTGCATGTGCGGCGGCAACGTGATCGCGCCGCCCGTGGACGCAGAGCTCATCAGGGCGCTGATTGAGTTTGCCTGGGACAACAAAGACATGAGGAAGGCGCCCAAGATTTATGGCGAGGGCGTGAGCGCGAAGTGCATCGATGCCGTCGAAAAAGTGTTGCTGGAAGGCGAGGTGTTTCGCACGGAGGAGGAGAGGCTACGAATGTGAAGATACAAGAAGCAAGATACAAGATACAAAACGGTCGTCGTTGTTTCTTGTGTCTTGTATCTTGGTTCTTCGTCTGTATGGTTCGGGAGCCTTTTCCATTAGACTGCCAATCATGCTCCAGCGCCTCCGTGAACGGCTCAGCCTGATCCTCATCGCCCTGCTGCCGTTCCATGCGTTTGCGCTCACCATTCTCACCGAATTGCTCAAAGGCCCCGGCCATGCGCCAATCGGGAGCCTTGCGCTGTGGAAGGAGGGCTTATTGGGGGTGATTCTGATCCTTGCCATTGCGGAGATCATTCGTTCTGCCGGGAAAGCTGTCAGCCTTCAGCAATCAGCGATCAGCAAGTTTTTTGATGTCGTTGATTGGCTGATTCTTGGTCTCATTGCGCTCTCGATCCTCGTCCAAATTATCAATTCTCAATTATCAATTCTCAATTACCTCTATGGCTTCAAATATGACTTTCTGCCGCTGGTCGCCTTCCTGATCCTGCGCCGCGTGCCATGGTTAGAAGCGTTTGGCCGCAGTCTCCTGAGGGTTTTCCTCATTATCGGCGCGATTGTCGCCGCGTATGGGATCCTCAGTTTCGTCCTACCCGACTGGTTCTTTGCGTGGCTCGGCTACTCCAGCCGGCATTCGCTCTACATCGCCTCGGGACCCATCGCAGCGTTCCAGCAGATCGGTGGCTCCAGCATCCGCCGCATCCAGAGTATCATGAGTGGACCGAATCAATTGGGATTGTGGCTGCTGATTCCGTGGACAGTTGCGTTCGAAGCGATCAGTCCTTCGACCCCGCTCAGGACAGGCCACCAGCAATCAGCTTTCAGCAAAAAGAGCAATGCTGAAGGCTGGAGGCTGATAGCTGGAAGCTACGTCAGATTGAGCATCGTGACTTTCACCCTCACGTCCATCGCAATCTTCCTGACATTTTCCAGGTCTGCATGGCTGGCGGCGCTGGTGATCTTCGTCGTCGCTTTGTTCTTTTCGGTTTCGCGCGGGGCATTCAAGCGGATGGCGCTTGGGTTCCTTGGCTTGATGATTCTGGGCGCCATCGGCGTGATGGCGTGGAACCCTTCCATCTTCCTGCGCCTGAGTTCCAATACGGGCCACTTGGAGCGGCCGGTCGCGGCCATCGAGTCGATGATCGCGCACCCGTTTGGCCTTGGCTTGGGAACGGCCGGGCCTGCCACCAACCGGACGAATGAAACGTGCGTCTACCTGAATCCCGGGGACGATGTGTCGTGGGCCAAGGCCACGCCGTCGCTCTGCGTATTCGTTGGAGGCAAACAAGTGCAGCCCGCGGGCCATACGTGCCAGTGCCCGTTCCTCACCGAGAACTGGTATCTGCAGATGGGGGTGGAGCTGGGAGTGATCGGCTTCGTTTTGTATTTGGTGCTCAATGTTCTCCTCTTGAGAAAGCTATCAGCTATCAGCTATCAGCTTCCAGCTGACAAAAAATTGCTGATAGCTGACAGCTGGCAGCTGACAGCTTTTCTCATCTTCCTCGGCATCAGCGTCGCGGCGCTCTTCCTCCATGCATGGGAGGATAGTGCCGTGGCGTATACGGTGTGGATGATGGCAGCCATGACCGTCACAGTTCGCCCCTCCTGGCCATCTCTTCCATGATTTTCACCGTTCGCAGCAACTGACCGACCGATGCGCGCAGCGCGCCAAGTATCATGGTGATATGAATCGTTTCCATGAGTGTGGGAAGCGCAACATTCGTATCCTCAAGAATCGCGTGATACCGCTCGGAATTCCTTCGAACTCTCGTGTCATATTCTTGCGGAGACCCAAATCTTTCTGTCGTTTCCGCCAGGGCCTGTTGCAGGTTGGGATTGAGCTTGAGCATGCAATCCCTGAATGCATCCCTTCGCCTATCCATTTCCTCCTTGTACGCATCAACGCCGGATTCCTCTATCACCGCTTTCAAGCTGCGGGGCGTGAGCAGCGCACGGAGATCCAGCAGAGATGCTTTCAGGTCAAAGATTTGCCGATCCGGGAGATTGCGTCCGTCCATGGAAGCGGCACTATAGTTTGTCTCAACGGGCAGTCAAGAATTTATGCGCGGTGGCGTATACGGTGTGGATTGTCGTTATGCTGCTCTCATAGACCTGTTGAGCAATATTGCCCATGCATCGTGCAATTGCATGAGAAGATCAGTGCATTTTGCACGGTAACAACCAACTTCCTCGGCAATCAATGTGCATTCCTCACTCGAGAGGCAGTTGAGGGATGAAAAGAACCACCGATATCTTCTTGTGTTTCGGTGAAAGTGATTCAGCCAATCCTGCGGAGCTTCGGCGTGACCCGCAGACAGCATGCGAATAGCCGCAATACTTAACTTTCCTTCCCTATCCGCCATGTTGTCGGCTGCCTGTCGGATGCTCTCAATCACTTCAAATACATCTTGCCGATACGAGGCATTGGCGATCGCACAAAGCGAAAGCCTTCCATAGAGATCTTTTGCATGCTCATGCAGGACAAAGAATTCCGCTCGTATTGAGTCCACACGGTCCAGCAGTTGTTCATGAGGGGTTGTGTCCATGGTCATTGCCATTCTACTACTCCCTTCCTAGACTTGCCCCATGAAGAGCAGCCACCCCCGCAGCATCGTCGTTCTCGATTTCGGCGGACAGTATGCGCACCTGATCGCCAACCGGGTGCGGCGGCTGGGGGCGTACGCCGAGGTGAACGTCGCCGAGACGCCGGCGAGTGCTGTTCAACCCGCGGCGGGCATCATCCTCTCGGGGGGGCCGCAGAGCGTGTACGATGCGCTGAGTCCGCAGGCGGACAAGAACATTTTTGCGCTGGGAATCCCCATTCTGGGATTGTGCTACGGGCACCAGTGGATCGCCCATGCGCTGGGCGGAACCGTGACGGCCGGGAAGGTGAAGGAGTACGGCCATGCCGATATCGAAAAGGTGGGGGAGGGCGGCTCGATCCTCCGCGGCCTGCCGATGCTCCAGAGCGTGTGGATGAACCATGGTGACGAGGTGACGGCGCTGCCCGCGGGCTTCATCCGCATCGCGCGCTCCGGCGACTGCGAATTCGCCGGCATGGCCGACGAGACGCGCAGGATTTTCGGCCTGCAATTCCACATCGAGGTGACCCATACCGAGCATGGCATGGACATGCTGCGCAATTTCGTCGGCCTCTGCGACGCGGAGCCCTGGTCGGTGGAGGCGTACGCCGACCGCATCGGCGAGCAGATCAAACGCGAAGCCGGCGCAAAGAACGTCTTCATGCTCGTCTCCGGCGGAGTGGATTCCACGGTCGCCTTCACGCTGCTCAATACGGTCCTCGGGCCGGACCGGGTGGTCGGTTTGCTCATCGACACGGGACTCATGCGCAAAGACGAAGTGGCGCTCATCCATAGCGCATTGCATAAGCTCGGCATCAGGAACCTGCAGGTGGAAGACGCCTCGGAAGAATTCTTTGCCGCTCTCGCCGGGGTGGCCGACCCCGAAGAGAAGCGCAAGAAGATCGGTGAGACGTTTTTGGCCGTGCAGAAGCGCGTTAGCGCCCTTCGACAAGCTCAGGATGACAATTGGTTACTGGGACAAGGCACGATCTACCCCGATACCATCGAGACGGGCGGCACCAGGCATGCCGATACGATCAAAACTCACCACAACAGGGTCGCTGCGATCCAGAAAATGATCGACGAGGGGCGGGTGATCGAGCCGCTCAAGGACCTGTATAAGGATGAGGTGCGTATACTCGGCGAAGAGCTGGGGTTCCCGCATGAGCTCGTGTGGCGCCACCCCTTCCCGGGGCCGGGGCTGGGGGTACGCATTCTCTGCGGGGCGTCGGCATCCCGGAGCACCATTGATCCGGACTCCCGCGAAAAACTTGCGTCATTGCTCCGTGGCATGCCCCACGTCGAGCTGCCCGTCCGCACGGTGGGAGTCCAGGGCGACGGGCGCACATACCGCCACGCCATCGCCCTCTTCTCGCATCACTCGTGCAGGGTGACGCCCGTGGAACGCGCGCTCGCCAAGGACATCCCCAACGCCGTGGGCGTTTATAACCGCGTGCTGCTCTGCACCTCGCACGAAGCGCCGCCCGCATTCGTCTTCTCGCCCGGCTTCGTGACGCGCGAGCGGGCGGAGCTGCTGCGCGAGGCCGATGCCGTGGTGGAGGAGGAAATCCGCCAGACCGGACAGTACGACAACATCTGGCAGTGCCCGGTCATCCTGCTGCCGTTTGGCACCATGCGCGGCGGCCAGTCGATCGTCCTGCGGCCGGTGGCATCCATCAACGCGGTGACGGCCGAGGCGTTCATCCCCGATGAAGCGTTGCTGCTGAGGATCACAGACCGCCTGATGGCGCTGCCGGGAAACGAAAT
>CAZAUW010000083.1:0-5035 GCA_964488295.1 uncultured Candidatus Peribacteria bacterium | reverse complement strand
TCGTTTGAACGGCGACCATCTCGGCAGGGGGAAGCGGCGGCGGAAGAGCTCCTGGCTGAGGATACAAATGCCGGCGACCACCGGGCCCGCCAGCGCCCCGCGACCCGCTTCGTCCATGCCGGCGATGAGGTCTTGCGGCATGGAAGGCACCATGCGATGATAGCTTTCCTTGAGAATTTTTCTTCGAATCTAAAATTGACTTTTTATAAAAAATTGGCATTAATTCCTTGTGCTCCAAAACAATAGGATGAAAGGGCAGAGCGCTGCCGCAAAAAAACCGGCGATCCTTTGTATTCACACCGACATGCAACTCGTCACCACTTTGCGCTCGTCATTTGTGGGCCAGTACCGTTTTTTCTCCTCACCGTCGCAAGAAGGAGGCATCGAGATTGTCATGAAAGAAAATCCGCAGGCGGTATTGGCGTTATTCAGCAGTCTGTCGTCCAGTCATCCACCGTTGATTGACGCTTTGGGAATAGTGAGATCCATCAAGCAGCTGAATGCGGCGCTGCCCGTCATCATGATCGCAGAAAAAAGGGATGAAATCGATGAAGTAGTATGCCTCAATTGCGGCGCCGACGATTTCGTACATAAAAGCGTTCATCCCAATGTGCTGCTCGCGCGCGTGAGCGCCATCCTGCGGTGCAAGAAAAGAGACCAGCAAAGCAGCACTATTATCGAATCCAACGGCATACGGATTGATTTGGAGAAATACGAAGCGTATGTCAACGGCAATCCCATGCAGTTCACATTAACAGAGTTCATTCTTTTCAGAGCCATGGTAGGAAGTCCTAATCTGGTTTTCAGCCGCGCACGGCTTTTATCAAAAATCAAAGGGAATCTTCAGGCAGACTGGCCCGGCCAACGCTCCGTGGATGTTCAAGTCAAGAACCTCCGTAAAAAACTCGGGGATTTGCGTGGTTTGATTCACACTGTCAGAAATTCCGGGTATGTATTTCAGCCTCCATCCGGCGAGTAGCCCTGCATCCTGAGCAATTCTCTGACAATCTCCTGCTCATTCCAGGGCACGGGGCCATTTTTCATCATGCCCGAGGGGTAACTCCCCAGCCCGGAGAGGAGGCCCGGTCGGGCCTGGCCGAGGATGAATGTGATCGCTTCCCGGCGGTCGAAGATTTTATGGGCATCCGTCTTCGACCGGTCCACGCCCGCCCATACTTCCTCGATGATTTTGCGGGGATCTTCCGTGTAGGGTTCGTCGTCGGTGATCACCACCACGTCGGCGAGCTGCGAACAGATGTTCCCCACGATCGGGCGCTTTTCCTTCATGCGGTCGCCGCAACTGCCGGTGAGCACCAGTATGCGCTTGCCCGGCTCCAGCATCAGCCGCACGGTGGAGAGCGTCTTTTCGAACGCCTGCGGCGTGATGGCGAAATCCACGAACACCCGGAAGGGCTGTCCTTCATCAATCGCCTCCATCCGGCCGACGACGCTCTGAAAATTCTGGAGCGATTCCACGGCCTTTTCGAGCGGCAAGCCGAGCCCCGCCAGGCACGATAGGGCGCAGAGGGCATTTTCGAGATTGAAGGGGCCGGGGATAGTCAGGGTTAGCTTGTAGCTGGCCTGTCCTGAGCGGGGCCGAAGGGTAGCTGGTAGCTTGTAGGGTTCTTGTTTGAGATTTGCCGTGGAGGAATGCGGGGTCACTTGGATGTTTTCAAGCCACAGGCAATCCACTGTGTTGTTTCTGACACCTGAAAACTCTCCACTGATATCTTTTGGAAAATACAAGACAGTTCCCTTTGATGGAATATTTCGATACATCCCGTACGTCTCATCGTTGCCATTCAAAACTTTTACGCCCTTGCCCCGCAGCATCGCAAAAAGGATGCCCTTGTCTTTGCGGTACTGCTCCATGGTGCCGTGGTAATCCAGGTGCTCCATGGCGGTGTTGGTGATGGCGGCGACAGCGGGCCAGGTCCAACCGGTGCGCCCCTGCACCAGGCCGTGCGAGGAGTATTCCAGCACCGCGTGGGTGCATCCCCCGCGCACGAGTCTTTGCAGGAACCGCTGGATAACAAACGGCGACGGCGCCGTCTTCTGCGTTTCATTCTGTTCCACGGTGTCTTTGATGCGGAAGAAAGCGGTCGTGAGCGCCCCGGCGGGTATGCCGATCGCGTTGAGCATGTGCGCCGTCATCGCAACCGTCGTCGTCTTGCCGTCCGTGCCCGTGATGCCGATCACGGTGAGGCGGCGCGCCGGAAAGCCGTAGCGCAATGCCGCAGCGAATGCCTTGCCCTTGTGCCACGCCAAGCGTAAAGGATGGCGCTCGGGAATGGCTTTCTTCAGCCTGCGAACAAAAGAGGAGGACATGCGAAAATTATGCTGAACCCAGCATGTCACACTGAGCGGAGTCGAAGTGCGACATGCGATGGACATTCCTCAGTGTCATCCTTCGACTCCGCTCAGGATGACAGTTTTTTACAGTGTATGCAAAATCTTTCGTGCGCGCGAGATGTCTTCGGCGATTTGTTCCTTGAGCGCCTGCTCAGAGGCGAAGTCCATCACCGGCCGCAGGTATTCGACCAAATGCACCTCCACGGATGCGGGAACGTGATGCAAGACCGTATCCAGCACATGGATTTCGAACGATAGGGTGTCCGCATGGACGGGACGCGGACCGTAGTGGATGGCGGAGGGAACATCCGTTGCCCGTCGCCCGTCACCCGCCACCGGATCTGTCATCTCGGCGAGTGTGACGTACCCGGCGTAAATCCCTTCTCGAATTTCTCGTGGGATATCGGATAGATCCAGATTCATCGTCGGCACTCCCATGCCCTTGCCGCGGCCGGAGCCTTTGATGGTGCGGGCGGTGAAGGAGGGATAGAGAGTCTTCATACGAAAGAAACAAGATACAAGATACAAGAAACAACACGTTTTGTATCTTGCTTCTTGTTTCTTGGATCTTCGTCCGTCACTTCATGTGCTTTCTCGCCTCCGCCGCGAAGCTCGCGGCGTACTTTTGTAGCTGCGTGGCCAGCGTGGCTGCATCAGGGGATAACTGTTTCGCTTCCTGCCCCGAGGTCCATGCGTCTTTGGAGAGCTTCACCACGTCCTGCAAATCGCCCTTCAGGCCCGCCTGGTAGGCCAGCACGAGGGAGTGGTAGCCCTCGGAAGTCTTCACCGCCACCTTCACCACCGTCTGGTCCGCTGCGATCTCGTGCGCGCCCCTGGCCATCAGCACCGCGCGCACCGACGCGTACGATGCGTCCGTCACCTTGTTTTTGGAGAGCATATCCACCACGTTCTCCATGTCCTTCTTCGTTTCCGTGAGCAGCGCCTGTGTACGCTTGCCGTCCTTATAGCGGAAGTAGCGGTACATCAGGAGCGCCACGTCCGACCGCGTGAGCTGCCTATCCGGCTCGTAGAGGCCGTTTGCATGCACGGAGGTCATGGAGGTGGCCACCGCGTAGCGCAGGTAGGGGTAGTACCATTGCGTGGGATCCTTCACGTCGTTTGCGAGTGCGACATGGATGTCGCCAAACGCGTCAGGGTCAATCTTGCGCGATGCGAGGAACATTTTGATGAATTCGGCCTTGGTGACGTTCCTGTTCGGGTGGAAGGACGCCGCCTTGGCCGGCGCCGAGATGATGCCGTTCTGCTTTTGCGCCCATGCCACATATGGCGCAAACCAGGCGTCGGGAGGCACATCGTCGAAGCCGCTCACGCCCTTGAGCGGCGCTTTGTCGTTGAGCACGGCGGTGGCGATAATCTTGAGCGCTTCGGCGCGGTTGACGTTCTTCTCGGGCCGGAAGGTGCCGTCCGCGTAGCCGTCGAGAATTTGCCTGCCCTTCAAGTAGACAATCGCGTCGTACGTGGGGTCGCCAGGAGGTACGTCGGAGAACACTCCCTTGGCAGATCCCTTGGCGAGCGCAGGTGCTATCGCGACCCAGCAGAAGGCGCAGAAACACACGCAGATGAGGGCGCGCAGCACAAAAGAAAAAGAGTTCACGCGGTTTTGCATAGTGCAATGAAGCGTACGGATCTCGCGGAGTTTCTTCAAGGAAAAGGCCCCGAGTTTTGTTGCAAAAAACAAGCGAGATGTCATGAGTTTTTCCGAGCACATTCATCATTGAATCTTCCTACAACAGCATGAAGCTCTCGACAATTTCCCTGTCAAAAGACCGTGAATAGTCGATATTCGTCGACTGGTAGTCGGGTGTTTTCCAGAACCGGGGATCGCCGTACAGGTAATTCCACTGCCACCAGATCAGTTGCTGCCTTCCCGGCCTGTAGAAAAAGTTGTAATCCGTATTGAGGGGGCAGACGGACGTGTCTACATCACCAGGATTGCGAACACAATCGTACTCCATGGAAAGTTGGAACACTCCTTCCTGCGATGCGGGTGTTTTTTTCCAGCGAGCGCCCAGGGAAGATTCGAAGGGGAACTGGTTCTTCAGGAATCCATTGAGTCCTGCATCGGATGCGACACTGATGTAGTGAATGGTCCAAATGCCCGTGTCGGCTGCATAGGACCGCAAGGTGCTGAGGGTAGCGGGGACTATGCGCATCGATTGCGTATCTTTGTTGGCAAAACCCAGTTTCACCGGGGTGAGAAACACCTGATGATATGCCGAATCTTCTACTACCTCGAGCTGTGTGGAAAGGGGAGGGGCATCGAACGTCAGGCTCGACTCGAAGGCTTCTGCAGGGTAGGAAAAAGAAAATCCCTGCGCAGCATTCGAATATGTTTTCCATGTGACTGATTGCGAGGATGATGAGGATTGTGTTGTGACCGTTGTCGAAGATGCCCGTGATGATGTGTCCGCCGGGAATGCGGTACTTCCTTCCTTCACCGTCTGGCATCCGACAAGCAGAACGAACGTTACTCCGATGACTATTGCGCTGCGCATGAGATGAAATGGGGAAAGTGGCGAAGCCATGTACCGAAGCTCCGAAAGAGCGACTGGTACATGGCGGAGAGGGTGGGATTCGAACCCACGAGACCCTTGCGGGCCTACCTGATTTCAAGTCAGGCGCCATAGACCACTCGGCCACCTCTCCATCGGCAAGCCTATCA
>CAZAUW010000082.1:0-5037 GCA_964488295.1 uncultured Candidatus Peribacteria bacterium | reverse complement strand
GCCTGCCAGTTTTTCGTAAAGGCGGAAGAAATTCTGAAAGGTGATGGTGGCCAGCGTCTGGTTTTCTTCGGCGATGCGGATGTTCTCCTTGGCTTCGACGGCCTGATGCAGGCCCTCCGACCACCGGCGGCCCGGCATCAGGCGCCCGGTGAACTCATCCACAATGATCACTTCGCCGTCTTTGACCACGTAATCCACGTCGCGCTTGTAGATGGCATGCGCGCGCAGCGCCTGCTCGATGTGGTGCACTTCCTCGAAGCCCTTCTCGGTGTAGATGTTGTCGATGCCGAGCAGCTGCTCCATCTTCTTGATGCCCTCGTCGGTGAGCACGGCCGTGCGCTGCTTCTCGTCTTTGTTGAAGTGCACGTTCTCCTGCAGGTACGACGCGAGCTGCGCGTACTGGGTATACTTGCTCGTGGACTCCTCCGCCGGCTGGCTGATGATGAGCGGCGTGCGGGCTTCGTCGATGAGGATCGAGTCCACTTCGTCCACGATGGCGTAGTGCAGCCCGCGCTGCACCTGGCGGCCGATCGAGGTCGCCATGTTGTCGCGCAGGTAGTCGAAGCCAAACTCGCTGTTGGTGCCGTAGGTGACGTCGCAGGCGTAGGCCTGGCGGCGCTGGGTGGTATCGAGCTCGTGGACGATGCAGCCGACCGTGAGCCCCAGTGCCGTATAGAGCATGCCCATCCAGGTGCTGTCGCGCTTGGCCAGGTAGTCGTTCACAGTCACCACATGCACGCCCTTGCCCATGAGCGCGTTGAGGTAAACGGGCAGCGTGCACACGAGCGTCTTCCCCTCGCCGGTTTTCATCTCGGCGATGTTGCCGCGGTGGAGCACCGCGCCGCCGAGTATCTGCACGTCGAAGGGCACCATGTCCCACGCAAACTCCTGGTTGCCGATCTTGATCGTTTGCCCCTGGAGGAGTTCGCACGCACGGATGGCCACGGCGAAGGCTTCAGGGAGGAGTGTATTGAGCGGCGTGCCCGATTGCGCTTTCTTCTTCAGTTCATCGGTCTTCGCCGGCAACGTCTCGAGTGAAAGCGCGCGGATCGCCGGGTCTTCGCCTTTTTTGCGTACCTCTTTGACGATCGGCCAGAGCCGTTTGAGCTCTTTTTCGTTGGGATCTCCCAGCAGCCGGTTAAGGGTATCAAGAAAAGCCACGCAAAAACGAAGACGAGGCAAGGAGGATAACAGAGAAATCTTCTATCCGCAGCCGTTTTATTCTTTTCTCTCAGAAGTCACCACCCCCTTCCATACCACGGCTGCAGCGTTCGTTTCGCATATTCTTGTCCCGCAAGAAAAACCGGAAGGACATCGCCGAGCGGACGCAACGGGGCGTCAGACAAACCTCTTTCATCCAGAACCGTCCGATGCTCCGGGATCAACTCCCCCATCCACATGTTCCCTGCTTGCACTTTGTTTGTGAACTCTGCGAGTCGCACACAGACCGCTTGCGGAACATCCTTCGTGTATCTTCCGAACCCCCGCGTAAAGAGCTCATGCTTTTTGGTGGAATGCAGCCAGAGGACGTCATCGCTCGGCGCGCGAGCTTTGAAAAGATCACTCAAGTGAATGCCGCAGCTGGGGATACCGAGCGCATACGAGAGCGCATTGGCGGCTGCCACGCCCACGCGCAGGCTCGTGAATCCTCCGGGTCCTACGACGCAGGCGGTGTGGGTGAGGTCCTTGTACGTCCACCCAGCATTATCCAGGACTTTCTCGATCTGCTCCGTGAACTCCCGGTCGTCAACACGGTGGCCAATGCTGCACGACGCGACTACCGCCGTGTCACTCACACATGCAACCAGCCCGTCGTGGCTGGCAAGATTGAGGAAGAGAGTGCGCATGAGTCGATAGAGTGGCAATCGGAAGCGCCGGGGGCAAGTGCACGTCCTTCCATACTTGACTGACAAGCTCTGATGCTTTTTGCTATGGTTACTTTTCTCCCCCTAACTTGTATGGCCCCTGTGATGAGACTGATCGGAGAGCTACGTGACCCGTCGTTGGATGCAAGTACCATCGAAATGGAGGGGACGAACTTTGCGGGTATTCCCATTCGAGCAAATTCCAAGGGATCGGAAATTGAAGTACTTGCCAAGGTCCAAACTTTTGAGCAGGGAAAAATGGTACGAACAGCGGCGGAAGCTCTTCTACATGTGCATACGCAGGAAGGGCCGACATTCGACGCCCCGGTGAAGTCACACCGCGCAGCGGGCGAGAGTAGGATGGCCTAGTGGCACCCGTCCTCTCCATTATCATCCCCACGCACAAGCGCGCGCCTATCCTGCGCGAGTGCCTGCGCCATATCGAGAGGCAAACCGTCCGCGACCGATTGGAGGTGATCGTGGTAAGCGACGGGCAAGACGATGCAACAGCAGCTCTTTTCAAAAACTCTGTCAGCTACCAGCTGTCAGCTATTAGCTCTTTCGAGATTCCCAAGAGCCACCAGGGCGTCGCGCGCAACCGCGGGGTGGAACGGGCGCAGGGGGATATCTGCCTCTTCATCGGTGATGATATTTTTCTCGAGCCGGATGCGTGCGAGAGGCATCTACGATGTCATGGTTCGACTCCGCTCACCATGACATCCGCCACGCCACCCTTCGACTCCGCTCAGGGTGACATGGCTGTGCTGGGTTTCACCACCTGGGACCCTTTGCTCACGATCACCCCCGTGATGCGCTGGCTGGAGCGGTCAGGCTGGCAGTTCGGGTACCCGATGATCGAACGCTACGCGCATGCCGTTCTGCCGCCCGAGATCCAGCGCCGCTTCACCTACACGAGCCACCTGAGCATTCCGACGAGTGTGGCAAGAGCGCATCCCTTCCGCGAAGATGTCTCGCTCTACGGATGGGAAGATATCGAGTGGGGCATGCGGCTGCGGGACGCAGGCATCAAACTTTTCTATGAGCCGGACGCGAGAGCCTACCATCATCACCCGATGACGCTTACCGAGTCGCTTCGCCGGATGGAGACGCTCGGCAGGTCGGCGGTGCGGATGGAGAAAATCGCACCCGGGTTGCGGGTGGTGCCCAGGGGTTGGAAGAAAGTGGCGTATCAGCTCATATCGCTGCTCCCCACGATGCGCGGCAGACATGCCCAAGCGTTCTTAGCCGGCATGGAACCGCAAACGGCGCACTCTGAAGCGGGAAACTAGTGACAGCCCGGATTTTCCCAAAAACAGTTCTCCCGATGCCTCCTCTGTCCTATAGTCTGCGTTTGTGGCGCACAATGATTCACACGCGGCAGCTACCAAGCAGGACATCCATATCCTCACGGACGAGATCGGTAAGCTATACGATAAAAATGAACAGTGGAAACAGGAACTGGAAACGACGATCATCGAATCCGAGGGGCGCACGAAGTTGCATTTCGACGTTGTCGCCGAGAATTTGCACAGGGATTTTCTCGGTGCCCACAAAGATCGTATCGAAAACCACGAGGACCGCATCCGGCGGCTGGAGCGGCGCGCGGGGATTGCCGGTGCAAAAAGCTAGATTGCGCTTGCGTAAGGCAAAGAAAACTGTACAATGTGGTTACATCCTTGAGTTGTGTTCATCGCGCTATTCCTACTACTGGAATGGTGTGTTTCTTGAATCACCATCCTACCATCTAACCATTCAGCCATTTAACCTTTTCGTCCCATGCGCGCTTCCTTCTTAGCAGCCCTTCGACAAGCTCAGGGCCTCTGTAAACGAACGACCTAGTTAATTTACCCTTCATTCTATGAGAGCCTCATTTTTAGCGGCCATCAACCAGATTTGTTCCGAGAAGAACGTCAAACCCGATCAGGTGATCGAGGCCGTCAAACAGGCCATCGCCACGGCCTACCGCAAGGACTTCGGCAACAAGGAACAGGAAATCCGCGTGGAGCTGGAAGAGGGGCGCGATATGCCCACGATCTTGCTCGTCAAAGAAGTGGTGGAGGACGTGGAGAACGACAACTTCGAGATCGGCCTGAAGGAAGCACGGCGCATCAAGCCCGACGCCGAGGTGGGCGACGAGATCGCGATCGACGTCACGCCCGTGGAGTACGGCCGCATCGCCACCCAGGCCGCCAAGCAGGTGATCTTGCAGAAACTCCAGGAAGCAGAGAAGCAGAGCCTGTATGAAATGTTCAAGGACCGCGAGGAAGAGCTGCTCACGGCCACCGTCACGAAAGTCGATCCCAACTGGGTCACGCTCGAGATCGAAGGCATGACCGTGTCGCTCCCCTGGCGCGAGCAGATCCCCGGCGAGCACTACTACACCGGCAAGAGGCTGCGCGTGTACCTCGACCGCGTGGAGCTCACGGGCAAGGGGCCGCAGCTGCGCATTTCGCGCACGCATCCAAACCTGGTGAAGAAGCTCCTGGAGCTCGAGATCCCCGAGGTGCGCAACGGCGACGTGGAGATCAAAGCCATCGCGCGCGACGCCGGCTTCCGCAGCAAGGTGGCGGTGCTGAGCAATGACCCCCGCATCGACCCGATCGGCGCGTGCGTGGGGCAGAAGGGCGTGCGCATCCAGGCCGTGATGGAAGAGATCAACGGCGAGCGGGTGGACATGATCGAGTGGTCGCCCGACCCGATCAAACTGATCTCGCTCGCGCTGCAGCCGGCTGCCATCTCGGCTGTGATCATCGTCAACGACTCCGAGCACCTGGATGACCAGGGCCGCAAGATCAAGAAGCGCGCGGCGGTCTTCGTGGAGGAGGCCCAGCGCCCGATGGCGATCGGCAAGAAAGGCCAGAACATCCGCCTGGCCACCGAGCTCACCGGCTTCGAGCTCGACATGTATAACTACGAGGAATTGCCGGCCTTCAAGGCGAAGCTGGCGGAATTGAGAGGCGGCGCCCCGCAGCAGCAGGATTCCGTTCCTGCTGCCAGCGCCGAAGGCGCTGAGATTGGTACGGCCAGCAGCGCCGAAGGCGCTGAGGATAGCAAGCCGGGCGCCGAAGGCGCTGACGACGGCCACGTCCCGACGGTCGGCGACCCGATGCCGGAGCCATCCAAAGAACCCGGCGAGCCCGATGCGATCTCACCGGATGACGGGCAGCCGATG
>CAZAUW010000081.1:0-5110 GCA_964488295.1 uncultured Candidatus Peribacteria bacterium | reverse complement strand
TTTGCCCCCCCAATATTCGTCTACATACTTCTGTTCCTTTTCGGTTTTCAGGATTTCTTTTTCCGAAGCATGGGATGATACTTCAACTGGGCCACGCATTTTGCCGTTCACCTGCACGGCAATGGTGATGGTCGCGGTCTTGATGAGTGCAGGGTCAAATACGGGCCATGCTTGTTCGATGGCGAAACCCTTCCCTCCGAGCGCTTCCCACAACTCTTCGGCCAGATGCGGCGCGAGCGGCGCGATGAGTTTCGTGAATGTCTGAGCGGTCTGGCACGCAATCACGGGCGCCTTCTCCGCTTGGTTGAGGAATTCCATGAGCGCGCTGATGGCGGTATTGAAATGCAGCGCCTGGACGCTCTCGGTCACTTTCTTGATCGTCCGGTGGAGCATTGCAATGAGATCTTTGTCCTCGGTCACTTTTTTCTCCTCCACTACGGAGAATAATTTCCAGACCCGCTGGACGAAGCGGTCGATGCCTTTGATGCCCGTGTCGCTCCAGTCGCCGCCGTCGGTGAACGGCCCCATGAACATGAGGTACATGCGGAAGACATCGGAGCCGTGCTGCTCCACGAAGGAATCAGGGCTCACCACATTCCCCTTGCTCTTGCTCATCTTGGCCCCCCTGTTGGTAATGAGCCCTTGATGAACAAGTTTCTGGAACGGTTCTTCGTTTGATACATAGCCAAAATCCTTCAATGCCATCATTACAAAACGCGCGTAGATGAGGTGCATGCAGGCATGCTCGGGCCCGCCGATGTACATGTCCACGGGCATCCATTTCTTCTCTATTGCGGGGTTAACGGGAAATTTTAAATTAGAAATTTTTAATTTTAAATTTTCTCCTGATCCCTCTCGGTCAGACAAGTACATCAAATAATAGAAGCTACTACAGACAAACGTATCCATCGTGTCATACTCCGGCGTCCAGCCTTTGCCGAAAATCTTTTCAGTTCGTTCCTTGAATTCCTTTGAGTACTTGAGTGGCGACTCACCCGTCGGCAAAAATTCCACGTCTGTGGGGAGCAGCCAGGGCAGATGCTTCTCCGGGATTGCATGCGGCTTGCCCTGGGGATCGTAGACGATGGGAATCGGCGCGCCCCAGTAGCGCTGGCGGCTGATGAGCCAGTCGCGCAGGCGGTAGTTGATCACCTCGCGGCCTTTGTCGTGATCCTCCAACCACGCGACCATTTTTTTCTTGGCTTCATGCGTTTGGAGCCCGTCCAAAAATTCTGATTTGATTGATTTCCTTTCACGCACGTTTCCGCTATCCGTTTTTTAACCTTCCACCACATCCCCGATAGGCAAATCAAATGCTGTGGCGAATTCATGGTCCCGCTCGTCATGTCCCGGTACCGCCATGATGGCGCCGGTGCCGTAGCTCATGAGCACGTAATCGCCGATCCAAATGGGGATCTTCTTGTGGTTCACGGGATTCACCGCAAACGCCCCCGTCGGCACGCCGCTCTTCTCTTTATTCAAATCCGTGCGCTGCAACTCGGTCTTCTTCCTGGTCTGCTCACGGTAGGCCTTCACGCTTCCCTGGTGCTCAGGAGTCGTGATTATTTCGACAAGCGGATGGTTGGGCGCAAGCACCATGTAGGTAACCCCAAAGAGCGTGTCGGGGCGTGTTGTGAAAACGCGAAGGGAATAGGAGAGATCGGAAAGAATCCTGCCATTACTTGATATATCTGATTTCGCTGGATTATCGCGTATGTAACGGAGCGTATTCTCATACTGAGAAGCACTCGCAATGTCTTCATAATGCTTTCCACTGGCCCAGAGATGGGCCTGTTCACCTTCCATTCGTTTGAGATATTCCCGAGCACTGGCACCCTTCAGCGTGTGAACGATATCATTCTCCAAATGCCTTGATCGTTCAAACTCCACAAGAAGATGACCATGACCATACATAGCAGAAGCCTCATGCAGCACAATGTCATGACGGGCGGCAACATCTCTCAGAATGGAAAGAATGTCTGAAGCGGACTGTTCGTCTGCAAAGGCTTCGTGTCGGTTATGTGTGACAAATGTCAGATGAATCACTCGTCTGTTAACCGGGGGTTTAAACCCCCGGTTAACAGGTCGGTTATGAGCTACAGGCACTTCAAAAATAACTTCCGTGCCTTCACTTCGCCCGATCCAATTTCGCTGCATGATCTTCGTCTTCTGCGGCCAATCGAGGCTGTCCAAGTTATCGAGCAACTTTTGCGAGTAGTTGGTGATTTTCCAGTACCACTGCTCCAGCGGCTTCTGGATCACCTCCGTGCCGCAGCGCTCGCATTTGCCTTCCCATACCTGCTCGTTGGCCAAGACCGTCTGATCTTTGGGACAGTAGTTCACGTTGCCCAGTTTCTTATACGCCAAACCATGCCCGTACATCTGCAGAAACACCCACTGTGTCCAGCGGTAGTAGTCGGGCAGACTGGTGTTCACCATCGCGTCCCAGTCGTACATGCACCCCATGCGCTTGAGCTGCGCGATCATCGTCTGGACGTTGTCGTGGATGGACTTGCTGGGGTGGATGCCGGTCTTGATGGCGTAGTTCTCGGCCGGCAGCCCGAACGCGTCGAACCCCATGGGCGCGAAGACGTCCCTGCCCTGCATCTTCGTAAACCTCGACCAGCTGTCGGCGGGCGCGAAATTGTACCAGTGCCCCACGTGCAATTTGTCGCCGCTCGGGTACGGGAACATCACGAGCGAATAATAGGGATTTTTGGCTTTCTGCAGGTCAATGTTGTAGACCTTGGCCTCATCCCACCTCTTCTGCCACTTCAATTCCACTGCCGACGGGTCGTAGTCGCGGGGCATACCGCAATAGTACATTTTTTTGTTGCTGAGGGACAAATCCGCCTTCTGCACAAATACAAGATTTGACAGCAGGGAATTTTTACATTTCCATATGCAGGCTTGCGATGGCTGAAGAACCCCTGCCCCTGTCGGCACACGAAACGCTCCGATATGGAAAGATTGAGTTGGCCTACGTCCACCGTAGGTATAGTGATTTCAAACGCATCGAGGATGATGTGCCGTTTTCCAGCGACAGGAATTTTTCGTGGGAATTGTCGGGGGACCAAGCAAAAGCAGGCAACACTCTCTGGACAACCCTAGCCAAATCCTTCGGGGTTTCGCTGCCGAAGATCGATTCTCAAAGAATGCAGGAAGAACAAATTGCATATGTGCAGTGTCCTGTGAGAAGCCGCATCGAACGCCTTTTATGCCATTGCGAATCACATCGTCCCACGGGCCTTTGCGCTGCGAAAGCACAGCTTAGAAAACTGGAGGACAACTTTTCTGCACTCCAGGATCTTGCCAAACATATTGAGCAGGGAAAAGTGCAATGCCATGACGGCAAAAAATCAATCGGGTTCGGCGTGGAGCCGATGAACCACGAGACGATCTTGAGCGTCTATGAACTATCGCAACAAACCGAGAAGAAATTCCACATGAACCGAGACAGGTTTTACGACTTGCTTGGAAGGGCGGGTGTGAATGCCAGAGTGATCCGTATGAAGAACAGCACTCGGTCGCATCAGATTGTGGCCTATCTCATTCTTGAGCACCGTCATAAGAAGGAGCATCTGGAAGTCTGCATCATTGACGCCGCAGCCGCGGCGTCCCCGGTGATCGAAAAATACGAGGGTCCGGGGATCGTGGAGGCATGCGTGGGGGAAGCGATGCAGTACATTAAGACTGATACTAATAACTACGGACCGGACTGGGAATACCGTTATCCCAAAATCGTGTGTGAACTGTGAGGAAAACTCACTCTTGTCTGATACACTCAGATGGTGCCCCAGCTCCCCCTCGTTGCAATTATCGGACGGCCTAATACGGGCAAATCGACGCTGTTTAATCGGCTCATCCGGCAGCGTCTGGCTATCGAGAGCGAAGTGGCAGGCACCACGCGGGACCATATTATTGCGACAGTCGAAAACCCCGAGATGGACTACATGCTTGTCGACACCGGTGGTATGGGTCCTTCGACAAGCTCAGGACAGGATCCGAACAATAAGGCTATGGACATGAGTGTCCACGCGCAGTCGCTCCTGGCGCTCCACGCAGCAGACCTGATCGTCTTCGTCGTGAACGGCCGCGAGGAGGCCACGAAGAGCGATTTTGCGATCGCGGAGATTTTGCGCAAACAAAAGAAAAAACACGTGCCAGTCCTGCTCGCCATCAACAAATGCGACAATCCGGACTACCTGGAAGAGGCCGAGCATGAGTTCCACAAGCTGGGCATCGGTGACGACGTCATTCCCGTGAGCGCCGCGCACAACATCGGCACTCCGGAGCTTGAAGAGGCAATCGTCAAACATCTGAAGAAGCTGCATTTCGCGAAAGCGACCAGCGATCAGCCATCAGCGATCAGCGCGCTCCCGCGCCTAGCGTTAATTGGAAAACCCAACGTCGGCAAGAGCTCGCTCATCAACGCCCTGATGTCGGAGACGCAGCGCAAGACCTCGCCCAAACTGGTATCGGAGATTCCGGGGACAACCCGTGACGCGACGGACACGGTGATCCGCTACCACGAGCAGGAATTCATCTTCGTCGATACGGCCGGCCTGCGCAGGCCGGCGAGGGTGGAGGAGGATCTGGAAGGGCTTTCGACCCTCAGGACGGCGAAGGCGCTCGAGAGCTGCGACATCGCGCTGCTGGTGCTCGACGCATCGCAGCCTATCAGCAAGCAGGACCAGCGCATCGCGGGGATGGTCGTCGAACAGGGGAAGGGACTCATTCTGCTTCTCAACAAAACCGATCTGTTCGACAAAGACAAGAAGAAAGAGAAGCAGCTCGAGATCCGCCGGAACTTCCTGTTTTGCCGCTACGCACCCGTCCTGCATTGCTCGGCGGTGACCAAAGAAGGGCTTTTGAAAATCTTCGGCCTTGCGATGATGGCACACCGAAACCGGCTACGCAGGATCGAGACCAAAGACCTCCGTGAGTTCTACGGGAGCGTCACCAACCTGCAGCCGCTCGGCATGGCCGGCACCAGCAAATTTTTGACCCAAGCCGACGATGTGCCCCCCACCTTCGTCCTGTTCGTGAAAAACCCCACATCCGTGGATATGACACAGCTACGGAATTTGGAAACAACATTGCGCAAGCG
>CAZAUW010000080.1:0-5128 GCA_964488295.1 uncultured Candidatus Peribacteria bacterium | reverse complement strand
CACCCGACTCGATCAGGTGGTAACGGAGTTGTGTATCCATAAGACCCAGCGGGTCGAGCTTCGCGCGAGCCCGTTGCTCCACTGCCTCACTCGCAACCAGCAAGTCCACGCGCTCATGGGGAGCGAGCGCTTTGATACACTCACGCATGGCATCCTCGGCGCCATCCAGGAGGATATCCCAGGTATTGAGGTTGTAGGGCCACGAAAGCCAGGTCGCCTCGTGCGGCTCCCATTCGGCGGGCATACGATATCCAAGAGAAGCCGGCGTAGGGGCAGACAAGGGAATCATCGGCGATGTTATAGTGTTATATTGCTATATTGCTCGCAAGCGGGGCCGAGGATCTTTGACGATAAAACTTAACAAGATGCGATGCAAACAATATAACAATATAGCAATATAGCAGTCACCCCTCAGTCAGTTTCCCATACAAATCCGGCCGCCTCTCGGCAAAGAATCTCCACGACTCCTGCATTTTTTTGGGATACGACAGGTCGATCTCCGCCAACACCACTTGTTCCGTATCGTCGGCTTTGGCGAGCAACCGCGCATTGGGGTCGGCAACGAAGGATCCCCCGAAGAAATGGGTGCCGCCCTCATCCCCCACCCTGTTGGCGGCCGCGACGTACACCCCGTTGGCCGCCGCATGGCCCACCTGCGCCGCCCTCCACATCGTTTCCCAATCCTCGGGAATGGACGGGTCGACGGCCGGCACTGCGGCATTCCCGATGGCGGTGGGGTAGACGATCAGCCCGGCCCCTTGGAGGGCCGCGATGCGCGCGAATTCGGGGAACCACTGGTCATAGCAGATGCCCACGGCGATCTTGCCGAAGGGAGTGTCGTGGACCTTGATAGGCTCATTGCCGCTACCGAAATAGTCTTGTTCGTAAAAACCCGGGTCGTGCGGAATGTGCGCCTTGCGGTAGCTCCCGATCATGCTTCCATCCGGCCCGAAGACACACGAGGTGTTGTAGCGCTTGCCGTCAGCGGTTTCGTATAGGGAGCCGCCGATGAGGACGATCTTTTGCTCGCAGGCCAGCGCAGAGAGCGCCTCGCTGGTCGCCCCGGGAATCGGCTCCGCCAGAGCGGAGGCCGCTCCATTCTTGGGAACGATGCAGAAATAATGACCGTTGAAAAGTTCGGGCAGCACGACGATCTTCGCGCCGCGCGACGCGGCTTCCCTTGTCATCTCCATAGCCCTGGCAATGTTTTTTTCCTTCGAGTCCCCCATCGCCATCTGGACGAGGCCGAGAGTGACATTGCGCTTTGTCATCGGGAAAATTCTGAGTCCAATGCCGCGAAGAAGCAATGTGGATTCCCGCACCGTGGTGACGGCGAAAACCGACGACGGATCTTTCTGGATTATCGCTGCGAAGGATGTAGGATTTCTTCCGTCTTCCCATCCATGCCATGAAGAAAAAGTTCACACAACTCTCCCCCGACCTCAAAAAACTCATCGTCACCGAGGCGCCCGGCACGGCCGGCTCCTCGCCTGTCACGACGGATGTGCGAAGGAGCAGGACGCCTGTCTCGACCTTTGCCGAGCGCACGCTTCGCCACTGCAACGGCGGCACCACCCTGCAGGCGGCGCTCTGGCTCAAGGAACACCTGGATAACAGCGGCAAGATGATCGTGACGATCGCCGGGGCATTGAGCTCCTTCCAGGTTGGGGTGACCCTCGCCGAATTGATCAGGCGCGATAAAGTCCATTTGGTATCGACCACCGCGGCCAACCACGAGGAATCGTACTACCGCTACGTGGCGCACTCCCATTACGCCTACATCCCGCGATATACGGAGCTTACGCCCGAGCAGGAAGCCGAACTGCGCGACACGGGGCTGCGTCGCATCACCGATACGTTTTTGCCGGAGGACGAGAGCGTGCGCATCATGGAGCCGCATCTGGTGCGGATGTGGAAGAGCGCGCAGAGGAAGGGCGAGCGCCACTTCCCCCACGAGTACTTCCGCAGGCTCTTTAGCGAGAAACTGATCAAGCCCGACCCCTCGGCCAACGTTCACGACTGCTGGACGTACGCGGCGTACGAGAAACATATCCCGATCGTGATACCGGGGTTTGAGGATTCCACCATGGGTAATATTTTCGCCAGCTACACCTATGGGGGGAAGTACCGCAAAGACAAAGATCCCCTGTTCGACCCGACGATCATGAAAGGCGGCCTGGAGTACTTCACGTGGATGTACGACTGGTACATGGAGACGGCCAAACAGGCCCCCATCGCCTTCCTGCAGCTGGGCGGCGGCATCGCAGCCGACTTCCCCATCTGCGTGGTGCCCTCGATCAAGCACGATTTGAAGCTCCACGGCAAGGTGCGCGACTGGGCGGGCTTCGTGGAAATCGGCAGCTCGCCGATGTCGTACGGCTCCTACTCCGGCGCCGGCGGCAAGGAGAAGATCACGTGGGACAAGCTCTCCACCCAGAGCTACTACGCCATCATCCAGAGCGATGTGACGGTCGCGTTCCCTTGGATTGCGGCGGTGTTGCTCGGCCTCTAAAGGATACCGATGAATCCGAAGAATCCGAGGATGCCGACGAAAAAATTCCCCTCGGACCCTTCGGCATCCTCGGATTCTTCGGAATCCTCTTCAGAAAAATTTTTCTTTACATCGCCCCGGCACTGCCTATAATCGCACACCGTATCCTTATTTTTCGCGAAAGCAGACGAGATGAAGAAACGTCCTCCGGACACGTCGGAAAAACGCAGCGCCGGTCAGCCCGTCAACAGCCGCTACATGCGCGAGCGCTGGCAGGGCTTCTTGGGGCAGGACAGGAACGGGATGCTGACCATCGAGGGAGTGCCGGTGGACGAGATTGTCGGGAAATACGGCACGCCGCTCTACGTGATGGTGGAGGGCGAAATCCGCGACCGACTGCGGCGGTTCAGGAAGACCTTCGGCCCCAACATCCGTCTGCAGTATGCCGTGAAGTGCAATTCCAACCTGGAAATCCTCCGCATCGTCCGTGAGGAGGGGTTCGAGCTCGACTGCGCGAGCGTGGGAGAGCTGATTCTGGGATTACTCGCGGATTTTAAGCCGAAGCAGCTCGTGCTCACGAATCTCTTCAAGAGCCAGCAGGACCTCTATTTCGCGGCAAAGATGGGCATCCAAGCCATCACCGCCGACTCGCTTGAGGATATCGAGCACATCGCGCAGACGGCGAAGAAGTTGAAGAAGCACATCGATATCATGATCCGCGTCAATCCCATGCTGCAGGTCGGCTCATGGTCGTCCAAGGGCAACAAGTACGGCATCCCCATCCGGTACATCGACCGGGCCATTGACCTCGCGCGCAGGAGCCCGTACGTGGACTTCCAGGGCTTCCATTTCTTCGGCGGCTACGTGTACCAGATGCGGGTGTACAAGGCCGCAGCGCGCATCTTCGTCAAGCTCATGAAGCGGTGCGAGGAGCGCGGCATCCGCGTCCGGCGGCTGGACCTCGGCGGGGGCTTCCCGGCTGCCATCGGAGAGGAAGCGGCCTTCCCCATTGAGGATATGAGGGATTTCCCCGCCTACTTCCAGCGCCTGATGGACCAGAGCGGCCTGCCGCCGGTTGATCTCATCTTCGAGCCGGGCAAGGCGATTGTCCTCAACGCCGGCATCGGCCTCATGCGGGTCATCGCACGCAAGCGCCTCGGCATCCGCAGTCGGATGGTCAACGTCGACGGCTCCAGCTACAACTTCATTCCCGATACCCTGGTCCAGGGGGCCATCAAGGTCTCCGAAGGCGGCCTGCGGTACGACGTCCTGCCCGCCAGCAAGATGAACGCTCCCCGCATCCACCGGGTGACCATCGGTGGCAACACCTGCGACTGCTGGGATCTTATGGCCCATGAGGTCGAACTCCCGAAACTCTACGCCGGCGACATCGTGGCAATCATGGACGTGGGCGGATACGCCCAAGTGCTCGCCAATAACTTCAACACGATCAAGCGGGCGCCGGTGGTGATGATCGCCCCTGACGGCAAGATGCGGGTCGTCCGCCGCCGCGACCGCTACAGCGAGATGTTCGCGCCCGAACTCGACGTGCTCAAGCTCGCCGGCCCCAACGAACTGGAGAAGTACAACAACCTCTACCGTGTCAACGTCGATCAGATATGGAAAGAAGGCGGCATGAGCAAGGCGGAACGCAAACAGAGCGAGCGTGCCAAGAAGGCCTTCGAGGCCGCCGAGCGGCAGCTGGTGGCAGGTGGGAAGAACGGGAATGGGCGATAATTGGTATATTGGTATATCGGTGTATGGGCCCATCGGTGCAAGCATGCACCTCATCCGGATACTGAATTCCTAGGACCAATACACTAATACACCGATAAACCACTTCACATTCTCTCAAACCGCTTCTCCACTTCCTTCCAATTCACCACGTTCCACCAGGCCTTTAGGTACTCCGGACGCTTGTTTTGGTATTTCAGGTAGTAGGCGTGCTCCCACACGTCGACGCCCATGAGGGGTTCTTTGCCCTCCATCATGGGCGAATCCTGGTTGGGGGTGCTTGTCACCGTGAGCTTCTTGCCGTCAGACACAAGCCATGCCCAGCCGGATCCGAATTGGCCGGTCGCCTTGGCCTCGAATTCCTCCTGGAACTTCTCGAAACTCACGAAGGACGCCTCAATCGCCGCCATGAGCATGCCCGACGGCTTGCCGCCGGCTCCCGATGACGAAGGGGGGGCCATGATCGTCCAAAATATGCTGTGGTTGTAGTGTCCCCCGCCGTTATTGCGCACTGCCGCCTGCTTGTCGGGCGGAAGCTTCTTGATGTTCCAGATGACCTCTGCGACGTCCTTCCTCTCCCACTCTGTCCCTTCGAGCGCCTTATTCACCTTATCGATGTACGCCTGATGGTGCTTCATATGGTGGATTTCCATCGTTTTGGCATCTATGTGCGGCTCTAGGGCGTCGTAGGCGTAGGGAAGCGTGGGGAGGGCGTAGGCCATAGCGCAGAGGGGAAATTATTGAACATTGTAGATTGCCCGGAGGTGGCTGCAAGAAGGTTTTTTGGTTGATTAGTTTCTTGGAAGAGAGAGTCAACAAAGCTAACTAATCAACTAACAAACTAATAAACTAGGCTCTAGACTAGAAACGACAGCAGTGTAGCAGAAAGATTCTTTCGTTCAT